>SLOM01000209.1 GCA_007132505.1 Candidatus Sumerlaeota bacterium | reverse complement strand
TGCTTGCGCCCGCCCGGTCGGTAGGTAGTCTCCACGCACTTCACACGGAGAAACCCAATGATCCGCAACGTCGAAGATATACGCAGGCACGCAGAAGAAGCAGGTCTGAAGATCGGAGACATCGCCCGGGCCTGTGAGCCCCCGATGCCCTACGTGACAGTCTACAGGATCCTGTGCGGGCAACGCGGCGGCCGCTTCGCGACCGTCGAGGCGATCTCGCAGGCGCTGGACCGGCTGCTCGAGGAAAAGAAGGACGACAATGAGGCGGAGCCGTGAGAGGCAGGAAGACCGACCTCACCCTGCGGACCCAGGGGACCGTGTTCGAGCTGGGCAGGCACCGGCAGGTCATCGTCGAGTTCTCGCCCGCCCAGCCGGACATGATCCGCATCCGGGCCGCAGGGCTGAAGACCAGGTACTCCATCAGCGGCGGCGATTTATACACCCTGCTGGTGAGGCGTTCCGTCGAGGCGGAACGGCGTGAACAAAGGGCCCTCAGGGGCCAAAAGAGGCAGCGGAGATGAGAGAGCTTGTCGAGCTGACCGTGGTCATCAAGGAGCTTATAGACGAGATGCGGGAGGCGCGCCGCACGGGCGTGTCGCTCATGGACGCCACCCACCGTCTCGAACATGAGCTGAAGAAGGGCGCCGCGGCAAAGTGGTACAGCCCGGCGGAGGTGGGAAGGATCATCGGCGCCAACGCGGAGTACGTCCGGCGTGCCATGCAGCGCTTCGGCCTTCCCCTCGTGCAGAACGGGGAGCGTGGCAGTGGGCGGCTCGACCACGAGACGTTCCTGCAGCTCCAGGGGCAGTTGAAGACGGAGGCCCGGCTCAAGGAGGCCATGGAACGCGAGGAACGGGTGAAGGCGGAACGCCAGCGGCGTCTTCTTCTCCGGATCGCGCGCGAAACCTCCAAGGGGCGGCGCAAGCAGGACAAGCAATCCCGCCTGCATGTGAACGGAGCCTCCGGCGCCACGGCCGAACGACAAACCTGAGAACAGAGACACAGCATGCCCCCCAGCAGGCCGATTACAGAAGAATCGGCAAGACTACTCGTTGGACGTCTGGACGCGCTCATTTCGCGGCTGGACATGCTTGTCAGTTGTGAGAAGTGCCGCGAGCGGCGGGACCCGGCAGTGGTGCGCAGGCCGGCTCCCCGTGCTGGCGAAACCCGGGAAAAGATCGAGGAAAGACGGCGGGAGCTGCTCGAGTCATTGGAACTTGAGCGGTTAAATCTGACCGAAAGGCGCCGCTGATGAACCCGTCACCCCGTAAGGGCCTGCGGGCGAGCATGACTGTTCGTCTGTCACCCCAGCTGGACGAGGCTGTCCGCAGAATCTGCCGGGAAAAGGGCCTCCCGCGAGCTGTCCTCGTGCGAAACCTCCTGGCTGATTGGGCCTCGTCGGCCATCGTCAGGGACGCACGCAGCCACGGCATGATAGACGACAGGGAGCAATACCTCGCGGCCGAGCGGTTGCCGGAGGTGAAGGTCTGATGCCGCGCCGTCACGAGGACGGCCTGCAACGGGCAGCAATCGAGCTGTGCACGAAGAAGTACCGGCGGCGCCTCCTCGCCTGGCACACACCAAACGGTGGCTACCGGAATCGTATAGAAGCGGCCCGTCTCCAGGGCCTTGGGGTGATCGCCGGTGTTCCGGACATCACTTTGGCCATGGAGGGTGGGCGGCTCGGTTTCATCGAACTGAAGACGCCAACCGGTCGGCTGAGCACCGCCCAGATCATCTTCCGGGAAGCCGTGGCTGGACTGGGCGTGCCGTGGGTCCTCTGCCGGTCTCTCACCGAGGTGGACGAGGCTGTGGAGGAAATGCTTGGGAGGAATTCGCCGTGAGCGCGCACGCACCTGCGATGATGTTCTATGTTGGCGACTGGATGCGGGACCCCGCCGTAAGGTCGGTGTCTATCGGCGCCCGGGGCCTGTGGTTCGACATGCTCTGCCTGATGCATCAGTCGCCAAACCGCGGTTACCTCGAGCATGCCACGGGGCGTCCCGTAACCCCCGAGCAGATCGCCAGGATGACCGGCTGCGGCCAGGAGGAGGTGCACGTGCTGCTGGAGGAACTGGAGGATAGCGGCGTCTGCTCGCGGACGGAGGACGGCGCGTATTACTGCCGCCGCATGGTGCGCGACGCCGAAATAAGCCACGCCCGGGCCGAGGCCGGAAGGCGGGGTGGAAGCAAACGGGCAAGCAAAACCCAAGCAAACAGTCAGGCAAAGACCGAAGCAAACGTCGGGCAAATCGGCAGGCAACCAAGCAAGCCGGAAGCAAACTGCCAAGCAAACACCACGGCAAACGCCCAAGCAAAATCGAAGCAAAAACCGCCCCTTTCATTTTCATATTCATCTTCAATTTCAAACCCCTCTATACGGGAGGGAGCTTCCAGGGCCTTGCGCGCGCGCGAAACAGCCCCCGACCCCGCCCTCCCGGGGACAGACGAATCAGGAAATCAGGAGAACCTGCCCGAGCCCGCTCACCCGGGCCCCGAACCCGTGCCCGCCCTCCCGGAGAGACAGAGTTTTCGAGGAAAGGAAAAGCGCCCGCTTCGCGACCCGGCGAAACCGCCGAGCGGAGTCGCGGCAGCCGAGTGGGCGGAGGCCTGCGCGGCAGCCGATTTCCTCGAAGACGCCTCGGTGGACATGCCGCTCGAGGAACCGGAGGGCGAGCGGCGCGCCTTGGCTCTCTACTATTTTTCGGAGCAGACGGGGATGGAGTGGGAGGAAATCCACAGGGTGATCGTCAACCTTGTGGCAAGGTACCAGAGCGATCCGGCGCTTGAACGGATCCTCACCGGTCTTCGCCGCTACCCCGACGGGGCCCTTCCAAACAACGGCCCGGACGGCAAGGGCCCCTCGCGGCTTCTTTTTGCCAAGCGCATCCTGAACGAGCGCGGGTGGCTGCGTGCCCCGCCGCTCGCGGCCGACAGCCGCCGCTGCGGGACGTTCTCGCTGCCGGAGGTGCGCATCTGACCATGGCGTTTCAACGACGGCGCACATGCCGTGCGCTCGTTTCCAAAAACCAACCGAAGGAGAGAGAGAGATGAACCTCGTGCGCCTCGTTCTCACCCACTCGCGCGCTCGAGGAAGTGCGCGCATGGTGTTGGCGGTTCTCGCGGCCTATGCGGACGAGGAGGGGTACGCGTGGCCGAGCATGGTGCGCCTCGCCGACCTGGCTGGCGTCGGGTTCCGGACGGCCGTCCGGGCGATCGAGGCGCTCGAGCAGGCCGGCGAGATCGAGAGGGAGCGCCGGGCAGTCCGGACTGGCGAAAGGACGGCCGTCAACAGGTACAGGATTTTGATCCCACGATGTGCCACGGGTGACACCTCGTCAGGTTCACG
>SLOM01000015.1 GCA_007132505.1 Candidatus Sumerlaeota bacterium | reverse complement strand
GCCGCTCCGTTGTGGGGGGCGGGGCGAAAATTGTTTGCCGGGCGGAGGGATTAGCCGTTGACACCTGCCCAGCAGCAGGGGAGCTTCAACCCGCACGATCACTGAATACGAGGCAGTATTCCTGAGCATCACACAGAATCCCCAGGTTAACGCAGATCCCCGGCCCCAAGCGGCAAGGCTGCCCGGAATGCCCCCCGCCGTTCCGCCGGGATCACTGCGCGCCGGAGGGGACGCACGTATGCGGTGGACTGGCCGGTATGATGTTGATCGCGGCGAACCAATCCATTTCAGTTTGGAGTAGCAACATGCAGACAGGAACCGTCAAGTGGTTCAACGATGCCAAGGGCTTCGGCTTCATCTCCCCAGACGACAAAGGCGCAGACCTTTTCGTTCACCACACCGCCATCAACTCCCAGGGCTTTCGCAGCCTCAAGGAAGGTCAGCGTGTCCAGTTTGAGGCCGTCGAAGGCCCCAAGGGCATGCAGGCGAATAACGTCTCACCGGTCAGCTAAACTGACGCCATAACACAAGAAATTCCGGGCGCCCCGTTTCCTCGCGAAGCGGGGCGAAGTGTTTAACGGCCCGCCCCCCGGGGGGAGCATCGCCTATTCGATTTCGACGAAGAAGCGGATTTCCCGGCGTGGGTTGTTGTAGACGAGGCGCATGCCGCTCAGGTCCTGGTACTCGCGCATGGCAAAGCGCAGGACCCCTCGCTCGCCCTCGTTGAGGAACAGGGGTGTGAAGTCGGAGACCTCCGCCGTGCCCGGGTTAACCAGCACGAGGTCCTCCCGTGGGTCCGGCCCGGTGATGATGGCCAAATCGTCACGCATGATGGTGAATTGGCCGTCTGCGCCCCTGTTGTGGGCGGACAGGATCAGCTCGGGGCCCCGGGAGACCGCGCGCAGGCCCAGCTCGCTCCGGTCGTAGTGCTGCGGCTGGCTGAAGAGCCGGTCGTCTCCCACGATGACCTCCACGCGGGAGGGATCCTCCAGCAGCGGCTGGCCGGGCTCCCCGCCCTCGGCTCCCCCACGAACACCGCAACCACCGGCCAGGACGACACCCCCAAGCACCGCGGTCAGGCCGGCGGCAGCATGCCATCCGGTGCGGCGGAGCAGCCTCATGATCATTCCTCCTCGAGGGGCTCGGCCTGGGCCTCGGCGGGTGACGGCTCGACGGTGTCCGGGTCCTCGGCCGCGGGCTCCGCCGGAGTCTCGGGTTCAGTGGTCTCCTCGGTTGGCTCTGTCCGGGCGTCCGTCTCCACCTCCGGCTGCGGCGCGGCTGTTCCGGTGAGGCTCTCGCGGAACTGACGGAGGCGTTCCTCACGCTCCAAGGCCGGGGAGACCGTTCCAGTGAGTGGCTCGTCCGCCTCGACCGAGGGGGCAGGCGTTCCCGTGGCTCGAGTGGGCGTGGGCTCGTCGCCTCCGCCGCCCACGATCACCACGACGAGCAGTACTGCAAGGAGCAGGACGATCAGGACCCCAAGGAGAATGAGCAGCGGGTGGGTGCTGCGCTTCGGCTTGGAGCGAGCCGCAGCGGCGGGGGGTGGGGCATCCACGGTGGTGCCGCCTGTTGATCTCCGGCCCCGCCTTGGGATGCCCGCCGTCGAGGATCGCCCCGGCCTCCGGAGAGAGGCGGAGGTGGGGGGGCGCCGCGCGCCGGCCGTCCCCTCGTCGCGCCGGCCCTTGCCATTGGGCCCGCCGCGGGAGCCGCGTTTGAAATCCATCCCGCTGTACAATGAGGAAGGACCCTTCGCGCCCCGGTAGTCCATGATGGCGGTGACGCTGCGGGAGGTATCCTTGAGGGCCTTGAGCAGGTCGTCGCAGAACTCCGCCACGCTGGCGTACCGGTGCTCGCGCTCGGGTGCCATGGCGCGCTGGAGCACGGCATCCACGGCCACGGGCACGCTGTTGTTGGCCTCGGAGGGCGACGGGTAGTCGTCGTCCACGGGCAGTTGCCGCGTGAGCATCTTGTAGAAGGTGACACCGAGCGAATAGATGTCAGCCCGGTGGTCCACGGAGCCGGGGTCGGAACTCTGCTCGGGAGGCATGTAGCAGGCGGTGCCAACGGCGCGCCGGGAGGCGTCGGACCCGGCCATGCCGTCGTCCCCGGCCAGGATGTGGGCGATGCCGAAGTCGCTTAGTTTCACGCGCCCCTCGGTGTCCACCAGGATGTTTGACGGTTTGATGTCGCGGTGGACGATCGAGCGCTTGTGGACGTAGTCCATCGCATCCTTGCAGGCGGCAACGATGCGGCGCCAGTCCCCCAGCTTCAGCCGGCTTTCGAGGATCAGCTCATCCAGGTCAGTACCCGGCACCAACTCCATGACGAAGTAGTAGATGCCGTCATGCTCGCCGCGATCAATCACGGACACGATGTTGGGGTGGGACAGGGCGGCGAGCGCTCCGGATTCCGCCTGAAAGCGCTCCACGAACTCTGGCTCGCCGGTGAACTGGGGGTGGAGTGCCTTGATGGCCACCTTCCGGTTCAGGCTCTTCTGCACGGCGCGGTAGACAGTAGCCATCCCACCCTCGCCGATCAGCTCCTCGATGACGAAGTTGTGTGAGAGAACCTTCCCGGCTGGGAGGCAGATGGCGGGTGATGGGCATTCCTGCCCATTACCGACACCGGCGGGTCCGGGGTCCCGTGTCTCCTCCCCTGGCAACCGATTCATTCCCTGCTGTCCTCAGCCGCTCGCTTTCTGACGGTGTCGGAAAACTGACCGCAATGTCACTTGCGGAAACAGAAGCCTTCATCCCAAAGGGACTGGTAGTCAACCGCTGGCAACACGATCAATGCGAAACAGGCACGGTCCGATCCGCGGGACAGGGTCTTCCCCGCTCAAGAGGGTTGAAGCCGGGGTGGGCCGGGCCTACCGTTCGCCTGCTCATCGGACCCCACCCACCGGGAACAGCTCCATGAACCACATCCGCCACTCGATTGAACTGGCAGCGCCCGTTCCGGCCGTCTTCGCCTACTATGCTGACCCGGCCAACGTGGCGCGAATGGCCCCGCCCCAGCTCAATGTGCGGCTTGTGCATGGCGATTCCCCCGTTCGCCTTGGCTCACGGGTGGTCTTCGCCATCCGCCCGCGCATGGTACCTTTCGACGTGAAGTGGACGCTTGAGATCAGCGAGTTTGAAAAGGACCGTCTGTTCGTGGACAGGCTCAGGAGCGGCCCTTTTGCCCACTGGGTCCATCGCCACCTGTTCGACGAGGTAAGGCCGGGAGTCACCCGGGTGACGGACGAAATCGAGTTCGGAGCGCCAGTACCCCTCTTCAGCTGGGTTGTGCGTACCGGATTCGTGCAGGACCGGCTGCGGGAGCTATTCGCCTTCCGAGAGCAGGTTCTGAGGGACGAATTCGAGTCGAGCGGACGAAGGGAAGGCGAAGCGGCTTCATCTCCGTGACTTTCTTTCCACAAGATTGTCACTTGGCCCCGGAAGCCGCCCGGGGGAGGCTCCGTGAGGAACCAGCGGGGTTAAAGAAGGTCCCCCGCAGAGCCCAGAGCGGAAACCCCGGTCCATGCCCCTGCCCCGATTCGTTTCGCTCCTGACGACCCTGACACTCGCGTTGTTGCTGACCGTTCCTGCCGCAGCTCAGGATCGTCCGCAGCGGATCACCATCGCCGGGTCCGATACCATGAACCTGCTCTCGCAGCGCTTGGCCGAGGAGTACATGGCAAGAGGCGCGAACGTGGAGATCTCCGTTCGCGGCGGCGGCTCCGGGGTCGGCATCCGGGCGATCATTGATGGAACGGCGGACATCTGTCAGTCCTCCCGGGCCATGCGCGAGGCGGAATTCGATCGGGCACGGGAGAATGGGCACAACCCACAGCAGCATGTTGTCGGCCTTGACGGTCTTGCGATTGGCGTCAGCAAGGACAACCCCGTGGACAGCCTGACACTGGGACAAGTGCGGGCCATCTTCACAGGCGCCATCCGCACCTGGAACGAGATAGACCCCTCGCTGCCCCGTCGAAATATCGTGCTCTACGGGCGTGAGTCCAATTCAGGCACCTACGACTACTTCAAGGAATACGTTCTCGAGGGTTGGGACTTCGCCTCGAACACGAACTACATGGCGGCGACAGCACAGGTGGCCAATGCCACCGCCCGCGAGCGATACGGCATCGGGTTCGGAGGCGTCACCTACTTCGCCTATGCCGATGGGCTCAAGATTCTGAAGATTCAGAGAGATCGCGAATCCCCCGCCGTCAGCCCGGTCGTTGAGGGCACACGAGAGATCAATTTCGCGGACATACAAGATGAGACGTATCCCATCGCGCGGCCCCTCCGTTACTACACGCCCGATGCACCCAGTGGGGCGATTCGCGAATTCCTCGACTGGGTGATGAGCCCCGCCGGTCAGCAGGTTGTCATGGACGTGGGATACATCCCCGTGCTGGACGTTGCGGAGTTGGAACAAGTCGTGGCGGAGCAGCCGGCCGCTTCACCCGGAGAGGCGAAGTGACCGCTCCGGGACTCCTCCCCTCCCGTGAAGCTCCCCAACCCGCCCATCGGAGCAGGATAGCCCCGCATGTCCTCTGATTCCGAGCACCGACAGGAGGGAAGGACTCCGGAACGGGAGGGCGTTCCGGCCCATGGCTTTTCTCCCCTTTTGGTCCGGCAGCGGCTGCGTCACCCCGTATCCTTCTTCCGCAGGGCCAGGGAACGGGTCATAGAGAGCGGGGTCTTCCTCTGCGGTTTGGCCTCGATTCTGGCGATTTCGCTGATCTTCTTCTTCCTCTTCAAGGAAGGCCTGCAGGCCTTCCGCATGGTGGATTCTCCTGCGCAGTTCATCTCCTCGATGGGCGTGCAGTTGGAGTACGACTACGAGGAGGATGACGTTTTCGTGGCGGGAGAGCGGCGTGAGTTCGCCTGGCAGCCTGTCAGTGATGAGCCCAAGCTGTCCTTCATCCCGCTGATGTGGGGTTCACTCGGGATCGCAACGCTGGCGGCGGTGCTGAGCACCTTCGCCGGGATTGGCGTTGGGATTTTTCTCTCGGAGATTGCGACGGCCCGGTTGCGCGGGTTGGTGAAGCCGACACTGGAACTGCTCGTCGGGATCCCCACCGTCGTCATTGGTTTCGTCATGCTTGCGATCGTGGCGCAACCGCTGCGGCAGATTGCGGATGCAATCGGGTTGGCCGGTATATACGGCTCCACCTTCAACATGTTCGTCGGGGCGGTGGGCGTCAGTATTGTCATCATTCCCGTGATCGGTTCGCTGGTGGATGATGCCTTGCGCGCTGTCCCGGACGATCTGCGTGCGGCCAGCCTCAGCGTCGGTGCGACACGGTGGCAGACGACCTGGCGTGTGGTCCTGCCGACTGGTGTCTCCGGAGTCTTCGGGGCGGTGATCCTCGGGTTTGGCCGGGCGCTGGGGGAGACGATGATCGTGCTCATGTGCGCGGGCAACGCACCACAGATAACCGGCAACCCGTTTGATTCCGTGCGGACCATGACCGCCGCCATTGCCTCGGAGATGGGCGCCGCGCAGGTGGGAGGGGTCCATGCGCAGACGCTCTTCCTGGTCGGTGCGATCCTGATCACGATTACTTTTCTGCTGAACCTGACGGTGGAACTGGTGGTGAACCGGTTCCGGAGGAAGATTCGCCTGTGACAGAACACACCGGCCCCGCCATCCAGTCCGCCCGGCAGCGGGTGACGCAGAAGACGAAGGCACCGGTGTGGGCGCTCCTGTTCGAAAGTATCGTGCGTGGCGTCACCGGCGCGGTGATCCTGGTGCTCTTCTTCCTGATGGGGACGATTCTCTTCCGGGGAGGTGGTCAGATCACCCCCGAGTTCCTGCTCCAGGCACCGCGGGACGGAATGACGGCCGGGGGCATTTTCCCCGCCATCATGGGGACGTTCTTCGTCGTCCTTTTCATGATCATCATGGCGCTGCCGCTCGGTGTTTTCGGTGCTGTCTATATGGTGGAATACTCGAAGGGTGGCCTGATGTCGCGGATCATCCGTGCCGCGGTGAACAACCTCGCGGGTGTGCCCTCGATCGTCTTTGGCCTTTTCGGGCTTGGTTTTTTCGTGCTGTTCGTGGGCAGGAATCTGGACTATCACATATACGGCGTGCCCCGAACGGCGGAGGAAGTTCGGCAGATCCAGGCGGAACTGGCCCCCCTGCGTGCTGAGGCCCAGGATGAGGCGATGGCCCTTGCAGATGAGCAGGACATCGTGGACCCGGCGGAGCGCGAAGCCTTCATCGAGCAATACGTTGAAGAGCAGATGCCCGCGGTCTCCCGGACTGTCTTCGGGCAGGGGGCGATGTTCTGGGCGGCAGCCACCCTGGCCATTCTTGTGCTCCCGTTCGTCATCGTGGCAACGGAGGAGGCCCTGCGCGCCGTGCCTCCAAGTACAAGAGAGGCCGCCTATGGCCTCGGTGCCACGCGATGGCAGGTCATAGCCACCGTTGTGCTGCCGCAGGCCAAGCCCGGGATTTTGACCGGAGCCATCCTCGCGGTGGCACGCGGGGCGGGTGAGCTGGCTCCGATTCTGTTCGTCGGCGTGACGTTCTTCACGCCGGGCCTGCCGCTCACCGAGCCCATCAACCTGGGGCTGTTCAGCATCCCGGTGGTGAACCCTTTCGAGGAATTCATGCATCTGAACTACCACATCTATACGATGGCCACGCAGCATCATGATCCCATCGGCACGCGCGGGATCCAGTTCGGCACCACGCTGGTGCTGGTCGCCCTGACATTCGTCATGAACCTGATGGCGATCATGCTGCGGCGGCGCTACTCCAGGAAGGGATAACTGGCGATGTCCATTGCCATCCAGCATTCCCCCCAAGCCAACCCAGCCCCGGCAGGGGGCAAGGCATCCGACAAGGCCTACCTCCAGGTGAAAAACCTGAGTGTCCACTATGGGGAGACACAGGCGCTGTTCGATGTGTCGTTCGACACGGAGAAGCACTGCGTGCTGGCGCTGATCGGGCCCTCGGGATGCGGAAAGTCCACGCTCATCAAGGCCATCAACCGCATCCTGGAGCTGACTCCCGGCACGCGTATAGGTGGGGATGTGCTGATCCAGAACGAATCCATTTTCGGCCAGAAGGTGGATCTGATCACGCTCCGTCAACGTGTCGGCATGGTGTTCCAGCGGCCGAATCCCTTTCCCAAGTCGATTTATGACAACGTGGCCTACGGCCTGCGCATCCACGGTGTGAAGGACCGCCCCACCCTCGACGAGGTGGTGGAATGGGCGCTCAAGCAGGCGGCGTTGTGGGACGAGGTTAAGGATCGCCTGCGGACGAGTGCGCTCGACCTCTCCGGTGGCCAGCAGCAGCGGCTCTGTATTGCCCGCGCCCTTGCCGTCCAGCCGGATGTCCTCCTGATGGATGAGCCGTGCTCCGCCCTCGATCCCATCGCCAGTGGCAAGATCGAGGAACTCATCATGCGCCTGAAGCAGGACTACACCATCCTGGTCGTGACCCACAACATGCAGCAGGCGGCGCGCATCAGTGACTATACGGCGCTCATGTGGCTCGGGAAACTCATCGAACACAACCGCACCGAGGATGTGTTCACCAACCCGAAGGAGAAGATCACCGAGGACTACATCACCGGCCGCAGCGGATAGGCCGGTATGTGGTGCTGCACGTCACGGCCGCCGTCAGGCCAGCCGGATTTCGATGGGTTTGCGGCTGGCGGGAAAGGATGCCTCCACCCACCGGCGGCCCTGCTCGAAGGGCGTTTCCTTGCCGTTAACAAGGAGCTTCTCGATGCGTGTGGTGCCCGCGTGGTAGCGTAGTCTCCAGCGGTTCCACGGCAGAGCATAGCTGCCCGCGGGAGCACCGATGACCAACTCGGCGGCCTTGTCATCGCAGGTGCCGGAGAAGATGATGCGCGCCTCATCGCCGTCATGGTAGCGAAGCGATATTCCGTCGTCCTCCACGAGCCGCCCACTAATGCGGCGCCCAGGCCAGACGTCCAGGAAGCGTTCACCCGGATCCTTCTCTGAAGTGGACTGCCGCACGGGCATTCCGGGGATTGCGGCTCCAGCGCGGACGAAGAGCGCTGGCCGGCCGAGCGGGGCCTCCGCCAGAGTCCATGCCCCGCCAACCTGTCGCTTGCCGTTCCAATAGCCGTACCACTCCCCGGCGGGCAGATAGACCGCGCGTGCATCCTGTCCGGGGTGAAGCACTGGCGCCATGAGCAGGTCGCTCCCAAGCAGGAACTGGTCACCAATGGAGGCAACAGCCGCGTCGTTCGGGTGTTCGAGGACAAGGGGCCGGTTGAGCGGGAGCCCCGTTTCACAGGCCTCCACGAACTGCGTGTAGATGTAGGGCAGCAGCTCGTACCGTAGCTCGATCATGCGGCGGGCGACACGCTCTGTGGCCGGACCGAATACCCACGGCTCGTGGTCCAGTGTTCCGATGGCAGAGTGCGCCCGTGAGAAGGGTTGCAGGACGCCCCACTCCATCCATCGGGCAAAGAGTTCCGCCGTCGCGTTGTCCGAAAAGCCGCCGATGTCGCAGCCCACATGCGGTACGCCGCTCATGCCCATGTTGAGGTTGAGGGCGATATCGAGCGGCATTGTGTTGAACGTGGAACGGTTGTCACCCGTCCAGACGGCGGAGTAACGCTGGATGCCGGCCCAGCCGGAACGTGTCAGCACGAAGGGCCGTTCCTCCGGACGCGAGGTCTGGAGCCCTTCGCGGCTCGCCCGGGCCATGCACATGCCATAGACATTGTGGATTTCGCGGTGCGCCCTGTACTGACCGTTGTCGTGGTGGACCGTGTCGCCGGGGAGGTCGCGGCAGAGCGGCCCGTCGCTGAAGAGTGCGGGCTCGTTCATATCGTTCCAGATGCCCGAGACGCCGGGCGAGACAAGATGCGCATGTTGCCAGTTGCCCCAGATGCGGCGGACGGATGGGTGCGTGAAGTCCGGCAGGTGGACCCTCCCCGGCCAGACCGTCTCGACAACCAGTTCACCGTCGAGCCTCCGCAGGAAGAACCAGTCCTCGGCCAGTCCGGCCTTGCAGGCGTGGTAGTCCTCCGCCACGGCAACGCCCGGGTCCACGATGGTGACCACCCGGAAACCGGCGTCCCGCAGGTCCCCGAGCAGCTTTTCTGGCTCCGGGAATCCATCCGGTGACCAGGTGAAGACCCGGTAGCGGTCCATGTAGTGTATATCGAGATAGATGACGTCGCAGGGGATGCGGCGCTTCCGGTATTCCGCCGCTACTTCCCGGACCCGGTCTGCGGTTTCATAGGACCAGCGGCACTGCTGGAAGCCGAGCGCCCACATGGGTGGACGCTCCATGCGGCCGGTCAGCTCCGTGTATTCAGAGATCAGCTCCGCGGGAGTGTCCTCGAAGAACAGCCAGAGGCGCATGTCGCCGGTGCGCGTTTCGATGCGGAAGATGCCGGGGTCCGGCTGTCCGACACGGAAGAAGAGCTCTCCCGGATTGTCCACAAACACCGCATGCGGTCCGGTGGCTCCGCCCGGGAGGCAGATGCCCGCCGGAATGGTGCAGTAATACTGGCGGAAGGGATGGTGCATGCCCTCGTCAGCGTTCCAGATGCGGTACTGGCCGGGGTTGCGGTTGAACGTCTCGCCGTGCTCTCCGAAGCCGTAAACGCTCTCGGTTTCGCCCAGCCTGCGGGTCAGGTGGATCTCCCGTCCGTGGATCGCCAGGCCGTCCTCAACCGTCTCGAAACGCACGGTGCCGTGGCGGTCCTCGACGCGCAGGAGAAAGGGGTCGAGCTGGAGGGTGATGACGAGGGCTGGGGTGGAAATCCGCCAGGCACCAGGGGCTTGTTGCTCCACCTCGCACTCAACCTCCGGCCACTTTTCGCGCACGATGGCATAGCTTGTGTCCGGTTGGAGTGCCGGACCCGTGCCTATCTCCAGCAGCAGGGCGGCATCGGTCCCGAGCCGGAGGGCGAGCGTGCCTCCGCCGGGGAGTGCTGTCTGAAGGACGGTTGTCAGGTGAGAGCGATAGCCCAATTCGGAATCCTCCGGGTGCATGTGCATGCCGGAACCGCGAAGGCGGCGCTCTGCCAGCCCGGTTCGCGTATGCGGCGGGGAGGATTCATGGAGCTATGCGGGCGGGGGTAGGGAAATCAGCGCAGGCGCGCGTATTCGAGGCGGAGAGTGTCGCCGTCGCGTTCGATCCAGGCGATGTGGACCCAGCCACCCGAGACAGACACGACAGGTTCCCGGACCGATTCACCCGCGGGGAACTCGATCAGGGCGCCCCAGGGAATCTCCACCAGGATGTTCTTGCCGTCCTCTCCGGGGGCGTCCTCCACCCAAATCTTGCTGGCGAAGTTGTCCGGGGAGACGTTGGCCTGCTCGGGGTTATGATCAAGATTGCCAAGGACGGCGGGCTCGGAGCCTTCCACTGTGCGCGGGTCGAGGTCGAGATAGAGCTCGCCACCCTCGTACTGCTCGAGCCAGTAGGCGCCGAGGAGCTGGCGGTCGGTCACCCGGTATAGCGTCGGCAGCCGGTTTGCCGGAATGTCCGCAAGCTCCCGGGTGGTGGTCTCGATGACGCCGGTCTGCCCGGCGAAGGCGAGACGGGAGACGAAGTCGCTCCCCTCGATGGAGAACCAGTACACCTCCGCACCGACCTCATTGCCGAAGATTTGCGGCAGAACGTCGTAGGGTCTTTCCGTCACGCTGAGCGGCGAGGCGTTCCACAGCTCGTCCTCGTCCGGCACGGCGATGTGGACGAACGAGCGGGCGCCGAGGATCTCCGTCCAGGTTATGTAAGGTGTTCCCTCGCCGTCGAAGGCGGCGCCGGGCAATTCCAAGAGGCCGGGCGAGGTATAGACCAGCTCGCCGCTGGCCCCATTGCGGGAAACCCAGAGGCGGTTTTCCTCACCGGCGGTTTCGACCCAGGTCACCAGAACCTCGCCACCGCCTGGTGCGACGGCCACGGCGGGGTGCGCCCCGTCGCCACCCTGCTCCTGGTCAACCGTTCCGGACAGGAAGATGCTACGACCCTCGATGGTCTGGCTGTCGTGCAGCACGCTGGCGCGGATGCGCTCGCGGCCGGTGTTGTCGCGCTCGACCCATGTTACGGCGGTCAGTGGTCCCGCAGATGCCGCCTGCGGGGAGTGCAAGCCACCATCTGTCTCCGACAGCACGGTTCGCTGATGGTCGAAAAGCACACTCATGTGGTCCCGCCACAGCCCGGCTTCCTGAGCGTAGGCGGTCCCCCCGACGCTTGCCGCAAACACAAGCACACTGCCCGGAAGAAGTCCCTTCAGGGCGGACCGTGTGAAGGCTCGGAGTGTGATCATATCGTCGTGGCTTTTCCTCCTGCTGTCCATCCTGCGAAGAGACTAGGACCAAAGGCGCACACAGGCAAGTGGCATCTTTCGCACGGCCTGGCGAATCGCTCGTGAGGGAGGGTCCTCCCGACGCATTCCCTTGACGTTCCACACGTTGTCCGGCGGAGATTGCATGGTAATCGCTATCAGCCGCGGCATTCGGTATTTCTGGCTCCGGGAGGGAGTCCAAAATTGCTCAGATACATGCTCCGCCCACGCTCAGAGACGCTCCCGCCGGCCGCCGTGGAGCTTTCGGGCCTGATGCGGCTCGGACGCGACCCCGCCTGTGACATCGTCATCGAAGACGCGAGGGTCTCGCGGATTCACGCCATCCTGGAGGTCCGCGAGGGGCTCCTTCATTATCGTGACTGCGGCTCCACGAACCTGAGTTTTCTCAACTCCAGGCCGATTCTGGAAGCAGAGCTTTCAAACGGTGACATTCTGTCCATCGCCGGCCTCTTTGAGTACGAGGTTCTGCGCACTGGCGCCATGGCGAGCGTGGAGTTCGTCCAGTCCCGGCCGTACGTGACCGGAAAGGTCCAGACAGGGGACGTGGAGGATGACTTTTTGACCCACAGGCTGGCGGAGCTCGTGGAGCATCACCGCCAGGGGGAATCCGACACCTCCGAGCGGCCTGACTCCGAGTCCGTGCGCATGAGCCGGATACTAACCGGCATGCAGACCCTGCATCAGCTTTCGAGGGACGCCTGCAGGATGTTGCCGCTACCGCAACTCCTCGAACGGATCGGCGCCGCACTTATCGAGTGTTTCCGTCAGGCAGAATGCCTTGCCATCGTCCTGCGCGACCCCTCAGCCGAGGACAGATGGGTCGCCAGACACGTGATACACAGAGGTGGCGGTCAGGAGGCGCCCATCGCTATCAGCCGGACGGTGCTCCAATGCGCCACCGAGGAGGGGGCGACTTTGGTTGCCAGCGACGCTGCCAAGGACAGCCGCTTGACGGATAGCGATTCGCTGCCCGGGCTCGAAGTGAAGTCGGTGCTTTGTGCCCCCCTCGTCTCGGGGGGAGAAGTGATTGGAGCTTTCTATCTCGTGAATCAAAAGCGTCCGATCCGGTATCAGTCCATTGATGCGGAGCTCGCCACGGCGTTCGCGAACCAGTCCTCCGTGGCCATCGAGAACGCACGGTTGATCGAGACGCTTCAGAGTCACTACAGCGAGACGCTTCAGGCCTTCATCAACGCGATCGAGGCGAAGGACGAGTACACCAGCGGCCACAGCCAGCGGGTTGCCGAGATCGCTGTGGGTATCGCGCGAGCGATGGGGCTGCAGGAGAGTCGTATCCAGCGCCTGCGGCTGGCAGCCCAGCTCCACGACATCGGGAAACTGGCGTTGTCGGACGGGCTGATTGGCAAGCCTGGAAGCCTGACAGACACAGAGTTTCACAGGATGCGGTCCCACGTCGAGCAGGGGGAGAACATCCTCAGGCCGATCACTTACCTCTCGGACATCCT
>SLOM01000078.1 GCA_007132505.1 Candidatus Sumerlaeota bacterium | reverse complement strand
GGCGGTTGCGTTTCATCCCGGGGGACCCCGGGCAGGGGTCGCAGCCTTTGCCCACCGTTACGGAAGAAGAACTCACCGCGGAGGACCGGAGGCGCGGAGGGAACGGAAGGTTCCATCACAGGCACCGTTGTGCCGTGGCGTGAGTTCCATGAGAAGGAGGAGCACGCAACGGCGCCACGACGCAACGAAGAGGGAGCGCGGTCACGGCCTCACCGGTCATCCGCCGACGTGTCAGACCCCCTCGAAATGGCGGGATGCACCCGTTGGATTCCGCGCGGAGGCTACACGGCGATTTCCTGCACCCGCCCGGCTTCGGCCCTCGAGGCGAGCGGCACGCGCCCACGCACGGGGCGGTAACCGCCCACCACGCCCTTGGGAGAGAGGACGATCTGCCAGACCTGGTACTTCCGCGAGCGGAAGGCACCGGCGCAGGAAAGCAGGTAGTGCTTCCACATGCGGTAGAACCGGCCGCCATATTTCTGCCGGAGGGCCTCCCAGTTGCGGTGAAAGTTTTCGAACCATGCCATGAGGGTCGGGTCGTAGTACTGCCCGAAATTGTGGAGATCCTCGATGACGAACAGTCCGTCCGCCGCAGCGCCCACCTGCCCGAGGGTGGGCACGACCAGGCCGGGGAAGATGTTCTTCGTGACCCAGACGGCCTCCGTGTCGGTGAGGTTCGGCCAGGCGCGCTGCGTGGCGAAAAAGTGCAGCAGGCAGAGGCCGTCGGGCGTCAGGCAACGATGCACGGCCTGCATGAAGGTCCGGTGGTTTTTCTGTCCCACATGCTCGAACATTCCGACGGAGACGATACGGTCGAACACCTCGTCCATATCGCGATAGTCCTGCAGGCGTATTTCGACGGGGAGGTCCGCGCAAAGCCCGCGCGAGTAATGGACCTGCTCGCTGGAGAGCGTGATGCCGGTGACCTCGCAGCCATATCGCTCCGCGGCGTAGCGGACGAAGCTCCCCCAGCCGCTGCCGATATCGAGCACGCGCATGCCGGGCTCGAGGCGAAGCTTCCGGCAGATGAGTTCGAGCTTGGCTTCCTGTGCCTCCTCAAGGCTTTCCGCGCCCTCCCAATAGCCGCATGAGTAGGTCAGGCGGCTGTCGAGCATGGCCCTGAAGAGATCGTTCCCGAGGTTATAGTGGGCGCGCACGTTACGGAAGGCGCCGCGGGGTTTTTGCAGATTGAAGAGTTTCTGAAACACGTAGCGGCGGAGCGTGGGCAGGTTGAACCAGAGGCGGGCCGGCATGTTCACGCCGAGGAGGCGCTCGTATAGCTGATCAATGGCGTCGCACTCCCACCATCCGTCCACATAGGCATTCACGAAGCCTTCAAAGCCGGCGAGGACTGCCCGGCGCAGGAGGCGGCGATCCTTGACCTGTATATCCCAGGGGTTCGTGCCGTTGAGGGTGACGCCTGCTTCGGCCAGTGCCTGCTCGAATCTCCGCCGTGTAAGGGACAGTGCCATGGCGAACCTCCTCACGCGTTCGGTCAGGAATTGGGGTGTCCTTTCGGGGATGGGAGTGGAGTGGTTGGCTTGGCGGTGTGGTCCCGCTCTTGGGGATCACGGTTTATGGATGCTGGCTAGCACAGAGAGGAGGGCTTTGGCAACCCCTGCCTGCGGCATGAGGTGGGCTGAGGTGGCGGTCCGTGGTCCGGTTGTGTGTGCCGGGGCTGGGCTAGCGGCCGCAGTCTTCGCCGTGCCAGGGCAGGACGGCCGTCATCCCGAGGGCGGACCGCATGGTGTGCCATGGGAGGAGCGCGCAGTTGATGCGTGCGGGGGCGCGGCGCACGGCGGCGATGGGGGCCAGGGGGCTGTCCTCCTCCCCGGGGTGGGGCCTGCCGCCAATGGCAAGCCGGCGGGCCTGGCGGAAGAGCGACCGGGCCTCGACGAGGCTCCTGCCCTTGATCGCCTCGGTCATGATGGAGGCGGAGGCGGCGCAGACGGGGCAGGCGGGTCCGCTCCAGCGCGCGGCGGCGATGCGGCCATCCTCGACGCGCAGCTCCACGCGGATGGCGTCGCCGCAGAGGGGCATTTCGCCCTCGGCGGAGTGGGTGTGGCCGGGTAGCTCGCCCCGGTTGTGCGGATCGCGGCTGTGGGCGAGCAGTGCGGAGTCGAGCATTTCGGGCCCGCCGCCCGCGTCCTTGAGCGCCTCCATGCGCTCTGGGTGGCCGAACCAGGAGCGCTGGCCGTCCGCGTACATGCAGTCCATGAGCTCCTCGACGTCCTCCATGGTCCCGTCGCCGGGGACCCAGAGGTCCACGTCCGGGAAGACCGAGCGGGTGTGGCGGTTCTTTGCCTCGTCACCGAAGCGGATGGGGCACCAGAAGGACTCGACGTTGCGGAGCATGTCCGCGCCGAGGGAATAGACGCCGGTCATCCAGTCGCAGTACAGGCACCAGAAGAGGTCATGGCCGACGAGGCCCCGGAACTTGTGGCGGGTGAGGTTGACCCACTCGCCGTGGCGGTAGCGGGGAAAGCCGGCAAACCAGACAAGGAAGGGATACGCCACGGCCTCCCCCAGCCGGACCGCCCAGAGAATCGGCAGGGCGATCATGGTGGCCCACAGGGCCGTGTGGTTGCGCCAGCGTCCGATGGCCCGGTTGACGAACTTGACGATGCGGGGGCCGCGGGTTTCTTCGCGCCAAGCCAGCTCGTGTGCCGTGACCCAGACGAAGTAGGCCAGGACTTGGCCCGCGAGCGCTCCGGCCAGGCCGAGCCACCCCCAGACCACCGCACCAACCACCCACGGCACCCAGGTAAGGAGCGACATCGCGGCGTCGAGCAGGGGGGCGCGGCTGAGCGCGTCCGCCACGGCCCGCCCGGGCCGCCCAAGGGATGGAAGAAGCGTCAGTATCGCAGCGAGGACGAGCACACCACCTCCGAGGAACGCCATGGCCGTAAGGAAGTCCAATTGTCTGCTCCGGGGCTGGTCTGGGATGGCGGGCAAGGTGCTCCCGCGGGCGGCCGATTGTCGAGCCCGGAGTGGGGGCAAGTGCTTGGCTCCGGCGGAGCGGCCGCGCGGCAATCAGCCCAAATGCAACTTCCGGGGCCGCAGGGCGAGCGTTGGCTGCCGCGAAAGAACGCCCATCGAGCCATCGGGGAATCGAGGGGGCAGCATGAAATCGAGTACCCGCCAACTCCTTGTGATTGGGATCGTCGTGCTGGGGCTGGTGCTGATCGGCCTCGGTCTGGTCTGCTGGACCGGCGCCTCCGTCTCCTTGTACTATGAAAGGCGGCACGTCCAAGACGAGCTGGTGCCTGTACTCGAGGAATACCTCGAACACGGGGAGGTGGAGACGGAAAACACCCTCCTGACGGGCAATGGAGTCATTATGATCATCAGCGGCGAAGACATCCGCG
>SLOM01000207.1 GCA_007132505.1 Candidatus Sumerlaeota bacterium | reverse complement strand
TCCGTCAACCATCTGCGGTGTCTGCCAGTGGCACAAACGGCTGCAGCCCGGGGAAAGTTTTGACGTGGATTTCGTCATGCCTGCCGAGGCACTGCCGGCGGATTCGGCACTACTGGAGGAGACAGTTGGCGCGAATTTTGACGAGCGGCGGAAATTTGTTCATTCGTTCTGGAAGCGGCACTTCGACGGAAAGCCAGCGATGGAGTTCCCAGAGAAGAAGGTCCAGAGTACCTGGCAGGCGTGTCTGGTACAGGACCTTGTGGCGCTGGACCGTATCCGCGGCGAGATGGTGCAGAAAGTTAATAGATTTCAGTACGGGACGTTCTGGCTCCGCGATGCTTCGTTCATTGCAAGGGCCTACGATCTTCTCGGCCGGCACCAGGAGGCCGAGGAGGTACTGCTCCATTTCCTGAAGTGGCAGCGCCCGGACGGACTCTTCGTCTCGCAGGGCGGGCAGTACGACGGCGTGGGCCAGACCCTGTGGGGGCTTGGCCAGCATATACTTTTGACTGGCGACAGAAGCTTCGGTGAGCGTGTGCTCCCGGCCTGTCAGCGGGCTGTGGACTGGATTGCCGGCGCGGTCAGGCGGGACATCTGGGGACTGATTCCCGAGACGACCCCCGGAGACAACGAGGCGATTTCCGGCCATATCACCGGACACAACTTCTGGGCGCTGCACGGTCTGAAGATCATTTCCCGCGCGGCGGCACTGTGCGGCGAGAAGGCTCTTGCCGATGGTGCGAGCCGTCTTGTCACGCAGATCACCGATTCATTGAAAAAGCGGCTCGACGTGCTGCTCACGGAGACGGAAAACTATATTCCGCCCGGCCTCGATTATATAGACGGTGAGGACTGGGGGAACCTGCTTGCCGCCTATCCGTCCGAGACGCTGCCTCCGCACCATCCGGCAGTGCGGAAGACGATGGAAACCGCCCGGTCGAAGTATCGCGAAGGCATTATGACATACTTCCAGGGTCTGTTTCTGCATCACTATCTGACCTATCGCATTGCGGCGACGGAAATGCTCGCCGGCCGGACGGGGCTGACGATTGAGGACCTTTACAACGCACTGCTGCACACCAGCTCCACGCACGCCACCTTCGAGACACGCATGATCCCGTGGGGAGGCAGGGATTTCGGCTTTAACATGTCTCCGCACGGCTGGAGCAGTGCGGAGCTGCTGATTTTCCTGCGCAACCTGCTCGTCATCGAATACAGTGGTGATCTGCATCTTTTCGCAGGCGTTTCTCCCGCGTGGACTCGCCAGGGTGCAGCTCTCGCCATCCAGGCCCTTCCGACGGAATTCGGACCGGTGACGGCGAGTCTCAGGCTTGATCGCGCCGAGAGGCTGCTTGTCGATTTCGAGCCATCATTCCACAAGGCACCTGGGCGGGTGCTTTTCCCGGTCCCCTTCTTCATGGAGGTGAAGGAGGTCGAAGGAGACAGCGGCACTCTGATCTCTGAGCACGGCGTCGAATATATAGAAATGCCTGCGGAGAAGACCTCGCTCTCCCTGAAGGTCCGGGTTGATGATTCCGTGGAGGGTGTCAGCTTTGATGAGGCCGTGAAGAGGTTCAAGGCCGAGTGGAAACGGCGCCACCGGCACTGGACTGAAACCGGGGAGCTTCTGCCGGAGAAGGAGTACAACCTTTTCCCCGAGCTTCGCAAGATTGCCGACCCTGTCCTGGACCCAATCTATTGAGGGGATGCGCATTGGGGAGAAAATCGTGCGCGCAGGGCACCTTGTGACGCTTGACACCGGGACAGGGCACCGCGTAACCGGACAAAACTGACGGGCTGGAACCATACCCACCTTCCACGGACGGGCGGGAGATATGTTCGACGAGACAACCGGGCGGATGACCACGATCGACTGGAGCCTTGTGGTGCTCTACGTGGTCGTTTCGGTGGCGATCGGGGTGATTCTGAGCAGGCGCGCGCGGACGTCGCTCGCCTCGTTTTTCACCTCGGGCGGGAAGATGCCATGGTATCTGCTCGGCACGTCGATGGTGGCAACGACGTTTGCCGCGGACACACCGCTCGCCATCAGCGGATTCGTCTTCACGCAGGGCATTTCGGGTAACTGGTTCTGGTGGAATGCAATTTTCATCACGATGCTGGGTGTGTTCTTCTACGCCCGGCTTTGGCGGCGTGCAAACCTGACGACGGACACGGAATTCGTAGATATCCGTTACTCCGGGAAGCCCGCCCGCTTTCTCCGTGGATTCCGTGCCATCTATTTCTCCTTGATCTATTCGGCGATCATCATGGGCTGGGTAAACCTTGCCATGGTGAAGATCGTTTCGGGTATTCTGGAGCCGACCGACTTCCGTATCGAAACCGTGGACAGACCGCTGGAGCGCCTGCTTGTGCGCACGGGTTTCCTGACCTCGCGGGCAGCGGAAATGAACCTGTCCGCGGCGCCCGGCTGGAACCGGGCGGTGCTGTCTATCGAAGCGGCCGCCCTGTCGGAGCAGGCGGGGGGCATTGCCCTTCTGCCCGAGGGCGACAGGGAACGGGCGCTCTCGCCGCCCGATGAGCTGGGGGAGCTTACCCTCGCGGACCTGGCAGACTGGCTGGATACTCATGGTGTCACAGTGAATTTCCCCGGGAACGAGGCTGTTTCCGAGTTGTCTGCAGAAAAGCTGCTCGCCGGCACGTATCGTCTGCGGGCGGACGGGCCGACGCGCTCGGTGCGTGTGCTGCTTGAAATGGAGGAACACCGGCTTTCGCGGGTGCTGACGGTGAAGCTGTTGTTCGTGCTCTTTCTCGTGACGATTTCCTACTGTGCAGTCAGCGGTTTCTGGGGAGTCGTCGCGACGGACTTTATCCAGTTCTTCATCGCCATGTCAGGCGCGATATATCTGGCGATCGTGGCCGCGTCGCATTTCGGGGGCATGCAGGGATTGATCGAAGCGGCAAAGGAGGGCTTTGGCGAGCCCAGAGCCGCGGCGATGATGACGATGGTGCCCTTCGAAAGTGCCGCGGACCTGCGCGCAGCGATCGAACTGGACCCCGGGTCGTTCGACGTCGACGCGTCAATTTCCCTCATGACGATGGAACGGTTTCTGATATACGTTCTGATCTTCTGGTGGGCGATCGGGTTTACGGACGGCGGGGCACATCTGGCCCAACGGATGATCGGCGCGCGGAGTGAACGCGACGCGGCCGTGGCGTATCTGTGGTACGGCGTGGCGCACTTCTGCCTGCGGATGTGGCCGTGGGTGGTCGTTGGCCTGGCTGGCGTGGTGCTCTTCCCCAACCTTGCCGCCCAGCAGCAAATGAACCCCGGCGCCGTCTCCTACGATCCGGAGATGAACTATATATATACGATGCGTGTGTTCCTTGGCCCGGGGCTGCTGGGCCTTGTCGTCGCGAGTTTCTTCGCGGCCTATATGTCCACCATCAGCACCCACGTGAACCTCTCGGCAAGTTACCTTGTGAACGACTTCTACAAGGCGTTCCTCGTGCCGGGGCGGGGCGAGAAGCACTACGTCTGGGCCTCCACCATCGCGACGATCCTCGTGGCCGCGGTGGGGATCACGGTGACGCTGTTTCTCTCGTCGATCGCGGCTGCGTGGTTCCTGTTTGCCTCGCTGAACGCAGGGATCGGGCTCGTCTATCTCCTGCGGTGGTATTGGTGGCGGATAAGCGCCTGGAGCGAACTCGGATGCTTCGCCGCCCTGATCACCGCGACGCTGGTGCTTCAGCTCGTCCTCTGGGGCGACCTGCACAACCGCGCGCTGGACCGCGGAGAGCCGCCACCTTCGGACGTGCCGGCATGGTATGCAAACATGCTCGAACGCGAGGGCATGGTTGCCTATATCAATCGGGCGATAAACATGGAGGTGACGCAGTACCGGTTCGCCCTCGAGGCAACCGACGACGAGGAGTTGCTCGCAACGGAGGAACAGCAGGAAGCGCGGGAGTTCTACCTTGAACGCAAGGGCACCACACCGGAGGAGGGGCACCTTGTCGCATACGTGGAGGAAACGTACAACCTGGCGGAATTCCCGCTGCGGATTCTGTTTATCGTGCCGTTCTCCATCCTGGTGTGGCTCGGCCTGACGCTATTGACGAAGCCCACTGACGTGGAGAAGCTGAAGACGTTCTACCGTCAAGTGCGCCCGGGCGGGCCGGGCTGGCGGCACATCGCGAAGCTCTGCCCGGATGTGAACCCGGCCGATTCGCCGCTCAACCGCAAGAACGTGAAGGCCTGGCTGGTCTCGGTGGTCGGCATCTATACGGCGCTCTTTGGCAGCCACCAGATGCTCTTCGGGAGTGGGCTGCTGGCAATCGTCCTTTTCGCGCTGACGATTGCGTCGGCAGTTTACCTGTACCGGTTCTTCGGCGCCAAGCAGTGGGTCGAGTAGGGAAGGGGGCGCTTCAGCCCACTGGACAGGACCGCCCAAAACCGAAGCCACTTCCCACCCTGCACCCCTGACGGGCGTTCAGCCGCGCCAGGAATGTCATGGAGTTGCGCAGACGTATATACGCAGCAAGCAGTCATCGGGCTCGTGGATGAGCATTCCGGGACAACCCTGCTGTCCTCACTCGATGATCGGGAAGGAGAGTGGCTCCGCGTAGGCTGGGATGCCCTCCGGGCGGTCCGCCAGGTCCCGGTGCCACTCGGTTTCCAGGAGGAGGCGCTCGCCGTCCGCCTCGTATATCCACGGCTGGCCCTCGAACGGGTCGCGGGGCACCTTCGGGAGGTAGCCGGGAACGAGGTCCTCGAGGGCCGCAGGCCACTCCCCGTGCTCGATTTCGTAGAGTGCCGCGGCGGTGGCAATGCGGACCGCATCGAAACTGGCCCGGGAATTCTGGTGGACTGTCACAATTCTTGAAAGACTCGGCAAGGCGATCTCTGGAGCCGGTACGACCGGCTGAATTCCGAACTCGTGCCGGCGCAGAATATCAAGAGGGAAGGGGCGCCGGTTGCCGGCCGCCGTGTCGTCCATCAACGTGGCAAGGGCCCGCATGGCCTCCTCATCGTGCCGGAAAGTCCGCCAATAGAGCGGGAAGGCACGATTCGCCAAATTCCGGATCGCCACTTGGACCATCTGCCCGACGGTCCCATCATCCAGTTCCTGCGCGCCATACCTGTATAGCACCCCGAGGTCCTCGACCGCCCTCTCCCAGTCGTCATCCGAAACGGCGATGGCAGCCGCCGAGACAAGCGCCCGGGCGGTGTTGCGCACACGGTAGTAGGCAACAAGGACGTAGCGCTCCCCATCGTTGGGCGAAATGTAATCCGCCTGCGATGCCGCGCGGAATGCTTCGGTCCACGGCGCCATCTCTTCCGCAAACCGGCTGGGGAGGTCCGGGGGGATCTCTTCAAGGGTGGAGCGCACTTCCTTGAGCGTGCTGGGCTCCAGCAGCTCCTTCATTTCGTCAGGAAAATCGGGCAACTCTGGTACTCCTGGGCCGCGCACGAACCGCTCCTCAAGGAAGTGCCATCCGTTGACCTGTGCTGGGGAGTAGGGCTTTAGAATCGGGCCTTCCGCAAGAAGACGGGACATGTTTCCCAAGGACACCATGATGATGGCGTGTCCGGCCAGCAGGAGTCCGGACATGAGAACAAAGAGAAAAGCACCGGCTTTCCAGGCTCCTGCGTATATACGCCTCTCCTCTTTCTTCTCTGCAAGACCTGAAACCCGCAGCAGCCCGGCCCGGGTTCGAGGCAGGGCCCACACGGCAGTAAGGATGCCAAACGCGAACAACGTCGAGGCAGCCCATCTTGTCACGTCCTGGAAAGCCGGGCCAGCGGCGATAACGTCCCAAGGCACAAGTGTGGGATCGTGGGAAAAAAGGGATTTGGCCAGCCAGTTGATCACACGCGGAAGCACGGCACCTCCCAATGCAAAACTCCACCACCTTGGCAACAACGCGTAGCAGACCAACCCCGTCAGGGGCCACAGCATGAACTCGAAGTTAGCCATGGCGAAGATGCTGTTCATGGGGATGAAGTACGTGTCGGCGTGGAGGGCCTGGGCCTCTGGATGCAGGTCTTCCAGGAATTTCGCAAATCTTGTCCTCGCATCCGTGTACAGCCACACGATGCCCCCGAAGAAGATCAGACCTGCTGTCCAGACGGCGGCTGCGGCGTTGCGGATTAGCTGAACCGCGAGCAGGGCCCCCAGGAGCGGCACCCCCAGACTGAGGAAACCGAGCACCCCCGGCCAGACGGCTGGAGCGGTGTCTCCCACCTGGGCCACGATCCGCACCAGGCCCACCAGGAACGCAACGGCCATAAGCCCGATCAGCGGGAGCTCCACCCAACCGGCGATCCGGGACCAACCCCCGCACTTTTCCACGATCCGCCGCAGCGGACCAGGCGGATAGTAAGCCGCGAACAGTACGAGAAGCCCGACCGCGGCCAGCACCGCGAGCACGGCAAGGGGACTGGGCTGGGACACCTGAATTTCCATCGGCCTCGATCCTCGGACATCTGGCCAGTGGGGGAGGTTACTTGACCCTCAGGTGCGCCCCGTCCGAATGCAAGAGACAATTGTTTGCTCCATCTCTGCAACGCGCGTCATCCGATAGACAAGGGCACCGACGATGCCGCCATCCGGCGGGTCGCCCCCACGCGCCACCTGGGTGAATTGCCCGGCGCGTCCCGCGGCGAAGCCTGACCCACTGAAGGCCGGGACCGGACCCTATTCCGCAAATTGTTGCATCAGGAGAAACCCTTGGTTTGGCCTTGACGATGCAGACATCATCAATGCTGGTTAGGTGGAGGGAGGCTCGGACCATGGAGGCGGGGTCTCGCCTGCGGGCCAGCATCGGACCGCACCGGCGGGACGAACGAATCCAGTACGCCCTGGGCGCCCGGCGCTTTCAAGGCTCGAAGGGAGTCTCCCCAGTGACCTCGTTCCCGAAGTTTCTCCTGCCTGTGGTGTTGGTGTTCTTGACCGGAAGCGCTCTGCGCGCCGAGTCGCCCGGACCACCTTACCCCACGGGTCTTCTGCCGCCGACTCCGGAGGAGAAGGCGTGGATCGAGGAGAACGCACGCTGGGTGACGTTTCCGGAAAAGGAGCTGAAGGACCTGCCCGCACGGGTGGTGAACCTGGAGCACCTCCCGCCGGTTCGGACGCAGATCCTCGGCACGTGCGCTTCGTGGTCTGTGGTGTATTACCTGAAGGGCTGGCAGGAGGCGAAGGAGCACGGAATCACGCGACCCTTCCCGGAGGAACACATCCTCAGCCCAGCCTTCGTGTTCCAGTGGGTAGGAGGTGAGGACGGTTCCGGCAGCAGCATCGGGGCGAACTTTTCGTTCCTTGAGCGCCACGGCACCAGCACCTTCGAGGAATTCCCCGAGACGCGCTTCCTCATGCAGGGGGAAAGGCCCTCGGTGGAACTCTGGAAGTCGGCGGCACGGCGGCGCTCGGTCACTGGCAGCATGGGGCAGATACCCACTTCGACCATGGATGGGCTCAACACGCTGAAGGCCCTTCTGGCGGGGGGTGAACTGGCATCCACGGCGGTCGGGGTGTTCCGCAACTTCGACGACTATCCGGCGCCGGGGGTGGGCGTTGACAATGGTGTTTTCTTTGCCGAGGCAGGGGGAGGCTTCCGGGGCAACCATGCCGTTACCATCATCGGGTACGACGACAACCTCACCTACCATAACGGAACGGAAGAGCGGCAGGGTGCCTTCCTTGCCGTGAACAGTTGGGGGACCAACTGGGGAGTGCCGGCGGAGGATGGGGGCGAGCGCGGCTACGTCTGGCTTGCTTACGAATACTTCCTGAACAACCGCGGGGCGCCGGCGGGATACAACTTCTACACGATGGAGAATCGTATCGGATACGAACCGGAGCACTTTGCGATCGTGGACCTGTACCATCCGCGGCTTGCGGAGATCAACATCAGCCTTCTCACAGGCTCGCGGGAAGATCAGAGCGGCACGACCATTCTTGCCGGGTACGGATTGCGCCCCTTTGATGCACGCATCGCGGCCGATATAACCGACTTGGTCTCGGCGGAAGATGAAGCCTTCTGGATGAGTGTTTTCGATATCGTCATGCCGCAGTTTGGGCCACGTCCTCCGGCTGTCATCCGGGAGGTTGTCGTGGAACAGAAGGGCATGCCGCCTCTTCGGGCCTCGGAGAAACTCCCATTCGAACCGGTGAATCAGCTCGAGCAGCTCTTCCCCGCCGGGGAGTGGATTCCCATCTCTCCCACGCGCCGCCACGACGAGGATTTCTCAAGCGGCGCGGGGCAGCTGGTCTCCGCGGACATCGCGGACGTTTTCGGAGAAGGGATGACGGATATAATCGCGGACGGGACTCTGGTACGCATGCAGGGTGCCCTGCCGAGCCGCGAGGGGAGCGTGCCCGGAGGCTATCATATTGCCCTTGGGGATTATGACAATGACGGACTGCCCGACCTGGCCGTGTCGGGAGAGCGCGACGGGGTGCGGGGGCTGTGGGTGTATCGAAATCAGGGCGGCGGAGTTTTCGCGGAGGAGAACGTCCTGTTTGACTCAAGTGACTACTTTTGGCCGGGGCAGGTGTTCTGGGCGGATTTTACGGGAAACGGCCTGCTCGACCTTGTCTATATGCAGGGTAACGGCTCGCGGGTTCTGGTCAACAGGGGCGATGGAGTGTTCCGCGATGCCGGCATCGAGCTGCCAAGGGCGCCCGGCCGCGTGAACATGCTGGTGGATTTCGATCAGGACGGGCTCATGGACTTCGGCGGGTGGCGCAACCTTGGGAATGGCGAATGGGCCCCGCCGCCGTGGCCGGAAACGGCTCCGATTGCATGGGGTGATTACAACGGGAACGGCCTGCTGGATGCCGCGGTTTCAGACGGCACAACCATCACCATCTATCGAAATGAAGGTGGCGGTGTCTTCACACCCGCCATCACGGACCTTGCAGGGCCTCACAGCAACGGGGCCGTCCTGCGGTGGGGGGACGTGAACAACAATGGCCGGCTCGACCTCATCGCGAAGGGGAATCTCATGGCCGGCTTCTATGTCAGTACCGAAGCGGAGACCATGGTCTATCTCCAGGACGAGCACGGTGCCTTCCATCGGAGCGGCCTCGCGATTCACGCCAACGGAAGTGGCGGCATTCTGATTGCCGCGGATTTCGATCGCGATGGCGACCTGGATTTTCTTACGGGCGGCTATCCCTCGGTGCAAGGGACCAGCTTCAGCAGCTCCGTGCGCCGCGAAGTGCGCTATACGGAGGGTCTCTACGCTGCCGCTGATGGACGGAACCGGCCCAACCAGCCACCATCAGCGCCCGGCAATCTGCGTGCGTCCGCGGGAGGCCAGCCGGGCGCGGTAGTGCTCACCTGGGACGACGCGGCGGACGACCGGACTCCGCCCCGGGGCATGCGTTATCAGTTGCGGGTGGGAACCAGCCCCGGCGGCCACGAAGTCGTGAGCGCCGGGGTGAGCCTGGCAGACCTGCCGCCGCGGCGCATCTCGCCGGAGCAGGCCGGTCAGCGCCTCGCAGGACTCAGCACGGGAGACTATTACTGGAGTGTCCGCGCCATGGATGCCTCCGGGGCCTTCTCTCCGTGGGCCGCGGAGAGGGCCTTCCAGGTCCACGAAGGCGTCAAGCCGGAGCCCCTGTTCGACCCGAACCGCGACGGCATTCTGGACGCCGCGGATATCGTCGCCGTGCGCGCCATGATTGGAAGCTCCTCCACGGAGGATCTTTTCCGCGGCGATATAGACGGAACAGGCTCGATCACGGAGAACGATGCGCTGGCCCTCGCGCGCTACCTTGCCGGTCGTCCGGGTGCCCTCACACCGCCCTTCATCGCGGTGGTGGACCATCATGGCGGAGAGCTGGAACTCGACGAGGCCAAGGTCACCATTCCTCCCGGCTCCATCACCGGTGAACCGGCGATCATGCGGTTGCAGAAGATGGGCAACCGCACCTTCGCGTCCGGAAACGACTGGGTCACACCCTACCGGCTGACCGGCATCCCCTTCGACATGGAGAAGCCTATCGAGGTAAGCATCCGGAACGCCCGGTGGTGGGAGGAGAATTTCCAGGAGCCGCTCATCGCCGTGGGGGAAGAGGGTTACTCGCCCTCCAGAGGCCGGTTTGAGATGCGCTATGTCGCCATTGAGCCGGACAGGTACGAGAACTACGTCCTGCATTTCACGATTGAGCCGCTCCCGCCCGAAACACGCAAGGCTCTCCGGAAGGACGAGGAGTTCGTGGAGGGCAAGTACAGCAACGATTTCTTCGTGCTCGGTGGTTATTCCCACTATACGACGCCGAACTTCACCATCGCTTTCCCGCGCTCCTACGATACGGAGGTGGTGGAGAACCTGGCTAATGACCTTGAGCAGGCCCACTTGCGCTTCCGTCAACCCGACATGGGGTTCAGCTATGCCGCGCGGACCCGCTGGCCGCTTTCCGTGACGCTCAAGGATCTCGGAAGCACCACCTACGGGGAGGCATACTCCTCCCGGCGGGGGCCCAACTACGGAGGCATGGAGTTCAACACCAGGCTTATGGGCAACGCCACGGCCCGGCGTGTCACCGCCTTCCACGAGTTCTTTCACATCGTGGAAGCCTTCTACGATCCCCGCAACCGGGTGAGGGTGGCCACCTTCATGTCACCCCACTATACGCTGAGCGAGATGGCGGCCACCTGGGTCGAGCAGTTCGCGGTGCCCAACCCTGCCACCTATGTCCCCTCGGAATGGCACGCCCATCGGTTCGAGCTGTTCAGCCCGGTCGGTCTGGATCTCCCGCCCGAAATCCAGACGGACCTCCTGACGCGCGATGCCGGCACCGTCGCGGCGCATGGGTACGGATGGTCGGCGCTCATTCGATGGCTTGCCAATGAGCATGGCAACACGGTCCTCCGGGACATCTTCACCCACGTCCGCTCCGGGCAGAACTGGGTGCGCTCCATCGGCCTTGCCTCCGGGGACGCCTCGTTCCTTTGGTTCCACCGGTTCATGATCGCCTATACGCTAGGGGAGGTGTACACCTTCACGAACGAGGACCGGGCGGACGTGATCGGGCCCGACCGTCTATATATCAGCGAGACCAATCTCTACCGCTCCTTCATCCAGCCAATGCACAACCTCTCCGCCAAGCTCTACGGTGTGAACGTCTCCGGGCCGGCGATGGCCGCGGGCTTCATCAAGCCGGAGCACCGGCTCGGCTTCCGTCTCGAGGCGCCGTTGGGAGCCCGCCTCTCAATCATCAGCCAGGAAGAAGGACAGAAGCCGGAGCTGGAGGAGGTCGTGCAATGGACCGATGACCTGATGCGCCATATCACAGACAGCGTCCACCCCATCCTCTCCAAGCCGGACTCCCACTACTTCGCGCTCGTGACGCACGACAAGGGGTCGCCCCGTCACGCCGAGCCCGAGGAATTCGAGCTGGCCATTGCACTCCTCAAGGACGAGACGGTGGTGATCGAACCATTCACCTCGCCCGGCCTGCCAGCCTACAACACCCGCTTTCCGCCGGTGGCGTCCGCTGGTGGGACTGTCTTCGTGCCTGCCTCGGGCGGCATCAGTGTCACCAAGCCCCCGGGTGGAGACTCCCTGTTCGGAATACTCACGGGTAAGATGTGGGACGATCCGGGGCAGGACTTCGAGATCTCTCTGCCCATCACCTTCACCGAAACAACGCGTGTTGACGGGGACCTCCACCTGAGCGTCGGCCCCATCGAACGCTACGAACTGAATCTGGTCGAGCGCCACGGACCGGACGACATCCGCGAGGTCCAGACATTTACATCCCAGGACGGCACCTTCAAGGTGCCCGGCCACTACTTCGAGGGGCAGTGCGAGTGGAACATCCGGGTGTACTTCAGCTTCACGACCTCCAGGATCGGCGGCTCGCAGGACCCTGTCACCGCGCCGCACTGGTATCCCCTGCTCTTCTTCATCGCAGAGACCCTCTGAGCGTTGCTTCCCTCCCCCCGGAGCTGCCCTTTGGCTGGCGGTTCCGCGGGGAGGGGGCTACGTAATCCAGAAAACGCTTTTACAAAAGGCGCTCCAAAAAGCCTTGACCGGCGGCTTGGATTGGACTCGATTACAGCACATCGCCCTGCCTGGCTTGGCGAAAGCGCTTTTACGATTGCGCGTCGGCCACGACAGGGGAAACCGCAAGGAAAGGGACCAAGCACCATGCGCATCTGCCACCGAGCCCGGCTTACGGCCTCACTTCTCACCGGGGCGGCCCTGATCGTGGGCACGGCCTCAGCCCAGGAAATCGCCACGGGAATCGTCTTTGAAGACCTGAACGGGAACGGCCTCCATGATCCAGGCGAGCCCGGAGTCGCCGGCGTCGCCGTCTCCAATGGACTCGACGTGGTCCTCACCGACGACGAGGGCCGCTACGAGCTGCCAGTGGATGGCGACACGATCATCTTCGTCCGCAAGCCATCCGGCTGGGCTGTCCCCCTCGACGAGGACAACCTCCCCCAATTCTTCTACATCCACAAGCCTGAGGGCGGTCCCGACTTCGAGTTCCCCACCGTCCCGCCCACGGGCCCCCTGCCTGAGAGCATCAGCTTCCCCCTCGAGCGCGTCGAGGAATCCAACCAGTTCAGCATCATCGGACTGGCTGATCCCCAGCCGCGGAATTACGAGCAGGTGCTCTGGGTGGAGGACAAGGTGGTGAACGACATGGCCCGGCAGGAGGATATCCGATTCACGATTGTCCATGGCGACATCGTGCACAACGACCTCAGCCTCCTCGAACCCTGGATAGACATGGCCAGAAACCTCGGACATCCGATCTACAATGTGATCGGCAATCACGACCTGAACCTTGCCGACGCCTCGGGGCCCGAGGACGCGGGCGAGACCTTCCAGTATTACT
>SLOM01000082.1 GCA_007132505.1 Candidatus Sumerlaeota bacterium | reverse complement strand
TCCGGGTACCACTGGTCCCAGCACACCAGCACGCCGAGCCTGCCCGCGCTTGTCTCGACGGGGTGCATGCCGAGGTCGCCGGGGGTAAAGTAGAACTTCTCGTAGAATCCCGGGTCGTCGGGTATGTGGGTCTTGCGGTACCTGCCGGCGATGGACCCGTCCTTTTCGAGCACCACGGCGGTATTGTGGTAGAGGCCCGGCGCACGTTTTTCGAACAGCGAGATCACAAGCACCGCCCCCAGCTCCGCTGCCAGCTTGCCGAAGCGTTCGGTGCTCGGGCCGGGAACCGGCTCCGCCAGGTCGAATCCCCCGGCGTCCTCGGCCTGCGGGAAATAGACGCTGTTGTGAAGCTCCGGGAGGAGGATAAGGCTGGCACCGCGTGCGTTCGCCTCACGAATGGCCACTTCCAGCCGGCGGGCGTTGTCCTCCTGGTCGCGGGTGCATAGTTGCTGGACGAGGCCAACGGTGATTTCCTTGGGCATGGGTGGGTGATATTCTCCGAAATGGACTGTATTGACAGCCTGCCGGGTCTGGCTGTCCCTGACCGGCACCCCGGGACTACCTTCTCCGCCGGAAGATGCCAAGCAGGCGTTTCAAAAAGGGCCGTCTATACAACTTCATCTCCAGGTTCTTGGCCGCACGAAAGTCCCCGCGGAGCTGCAGGCACCGGTCAATCGCATCGCGCGCCCTGTCGGTGAAGTTCAGTTCGGTCAGCACGAGTGCGTACTCGTACCAGACGAAGAAGTTGTCCGGCTTGGCCTCTGCGGCGCGGCGCAGGAAGGCTTCGGCGCTGGCCCATTGGCGCCGGCGCATGAAGCACCTCCCCGCCTCCAGCAGGATGCGCCAGCGCTCCGCGTCCGCGCTTTCCACCGCCTTGTCGAAGCAGAAGAGCGCGTTCTTCTCTCCGGCCTCGAGGAGCACCTCTCCCCGGGCCAGCCATGCCCACGAACTCCCGCCGATGCCCAGCGCGTAATCGCTGACGCCGATCGCGCGCTTCAGGTTGCCCGTGAGGGCGAGCACCCGGGCACGTTGCGAGAGCACCGAGGGGTCCTCCGGGAAGGTCTCGAGCGCCCGGTTGGTCCACAGTTCCGCTTCCTTGTACTGCCTGAGTTCGATCAACGCGGAAACCTGGCCGATCCACGGCACCACGTGGGAGTTGTCCTCTTGGAGCGCGCGGCTGTAGTAGCGCAGCGCATCGCGATAGTTGCCGGAGTAGAACGCCTCGTCGGCGAGCTGGACGAAGCCGGCGTAGCCCCTGTCGTCGTCCACCGGGGGTGCCTTGGCGGCTGCCTCGCGCTGCCTGCCGACGGTGCCGGGCGGAGGTGTCAGCTTGTCCGGCCGGATGGTGCTGCCGGAACCGGATTGGAGTTTTGAAAAGCGGCCTTCGGGCATACGGTTCGGGTACCTTGGCGTCCGGGCGGTGACGGAGGATTACTTCCAGCGGCGGACCCTGAGGACGATCTCCCCCTGCTCGTCCACGGTTTCCTCGACGGTCTCGGCGTTGAGGCGCTCCAGTTCCTCCACCACGCGGTTGCGCGCGTAGAGCTGGGCCAGCTCCTCGGCGAAGGCACGTCCCTCCCTCTCGACCGTCTTCGGATCAGTGCCCTTCCTGGCGCGGGCCACGAGGTGGACCTTGCCGCGCTCATCCTTGATCAGGGCCAGCTCGATGCTGCCGCGCTCAAGGTGAATCGTTTCGGCCCGGCGCAGCTCGTCCTCGAAGACGTTGAAAATCAGGTCCTCCGTCTTCAGCGGCACCACAACGTCCTCGCGCAGCTGCTGGCGCAGCTTCTTGTTCAGGGCACCGTGCTCCATGCTCTTCTTGGAGAGCACCCGATAGCCGAGGGCCCCGGCGGCCGCCAGAATAAGGGGGGCCAAGGCGGGAAAGCTGGCGCCCGCGAGTGGGGTCAGAACGAAGATGGCGGGCACTGCGAGAAGGGTGGGCACCGGCGGTAAACCTCGCGATCCGAGTCGCAAAGAGCCCTACTCCCCGGTTGGCCCCCCGGCAAGGGAAGATCAGGGCGGGACACTGGGCACTTGACAGCAGGCAGGCTTTTGAGGACGCTGCCCGCGCTTTTGGGCGGAAGAATATCCCGCCCGGCCAAAACCTAAGGTAGTTCGAAAGGGCCATGGAGAGCGATAGTAGCCGAAGACCCATCAATGGCGCCCCGCGGCAGCGGTGGATGTTACATCCCTACCGTGTCCGGCGCCAGACGCCCTCCTGTCCGAACGGAGCTCCGCCCCGCCGCCGGTCCCCCCTGACCGGCTGACGCTGGCGGCCTCCCGCACGGGCAGGAGAACCACTGCCCGATCAAGGGAGGCACGCCATGCAGCAGCAAGAAGCAACCCACGAAACCTACGAAGCCCGTGTCGAAAGGCTGCGGGACATCATCGAGGATGGCGCCCCGGAGGCCATCCGCGAGGTGTGCGAGGAACTGCATCCTGCCACCGTCGCGGATCTCCTCCACGAGCTCTCCCCGGACCGGATCCTCACCGTCCTCAACATGCTGGACGAGGACCAGCGCGTGGAGACCTTCGGGCACCTGCCGCTCGAGACCCAGCGCGACCTGACGGCGTTCCTGGAGCCGCGGGAGCTGGCCAGCCTGATCGTCCGCATGCCACACGACGAGCGGGTTGACCTGCTCCAGCGGCTCACGCCCGAGCACACCGCCGGCCTCCTGCGCATGGTGGCCAAGACCGAGCGCGACGACATGCTCCGTCTTGCCACCTACCCGGAGGGCACCGCCGGCGCGATCATGACGTCCGACTATGCCTTGCTCGATCAGGGCCTGACCGCCGGACAGGCCATCGCACAACTCCGCCAGGCTGCCCCCGAAAAGGAGACCATCTACACCGCCTACGTGGTGGACAAGAACCGGAGGTTGGTGGGATACGTCCGCCTGCGGGACCTTATCCTGGCCGAGCCCGGGACACCGCTCGGGGACCTTGTCGAGCACGATGCCCCCTATGTCCGTGTCACCGACGACCAAAGAGAGGCCGCCCGCATCCTCTCCAAGTACGACATGCTGGCCGTCCCCGTCGTGAACGGCGGAGACGCCCTGGTCGGCATCATCACGTTCGATGACGCCATGGACGTGAGTGAGCGCGAAGCCACCGAGGACATGCACCGGATGGGTGCTGCGGGCCTCGTCGAGACCAGCCTGAAGGACGCCACCGTCGGGCTCCTGGTACGCAAGCGCGTCCCTTGGCTGATGATCCTTGTCTTCATGAATATCTTTTCCGGAGCCGGGATTGCCTTCTTCGAGGACACGATCGAGGCCGTGGTGGCGCTGGTGTTCTTTCTCCCGCTGCTGATTGACAGTGGCGGGAACGCCGGCTCGCAGGCCTCGACGCTCATGGTCCGCTCGCTCGCCACCGGCGACGTGCGCCTGCGCGACTGGTTCGGCCTGCTCCGCAAGGAGGTCATCGTGGCCGTAGCGATGGGGATCCTGATGGGGATTGCCGTCTCGCCCATCGGCATCTTCCGGGCCGGCCCGGAGGTGGCCGTCGTCGTGGCCTTGACAATGGTATGCGTTGTGGTGGCCGGGAGCCTGATCGGCATGTTGCTGCCGTTCCTTCTGCAGCGTTTCCGGTTCGATCCCGCCACGGCCAGCGCGCCACTCGTGACCTCACTGGCAGACATCGCCGGCGTGCTCATCTACTTCAGCATCGCGACCTGGTACCTCGGCATTCACGCCGCACCCGCAGCCTGAGGCAAAGCCCTCACCACGAATCCTCGACCGCTGGAAGGGGAGCCGCCACAGGCGGACGCGTCCCGTCTCCCCCCGTGGGGATGGGCTGCGCTCCGCTCTGCAGCGCTCCCACCCGAATCCGGACCGGCAGGCTCCGGTCAAAGGAGGGCATGAACATGACGATCGAAGAAACCATTGTCCGCCTCTTGGCCGCCCTGGCACTCGGGGCGCTGATTGGACTCGAGCGGCAGTGGCGCCAGCGCATGGCGGGTCTGCGCACCAACACACTCGTGTCGCTGGGTGCGGGTGGCTTCACCGTTTTCTCACTGCTTGTGCCCGAGGACGTCAGTCCCACTCGCGTTGCGGCGCAGGTTGTTTCCGGAATCGGCTTTCTCGGAGCCGGTGTCATCCTCCGCACCGGCGCGAACATTCAGGGGCTCAATACCGCTGCCACGCTTTGGTGTGCTGCGGGGGTGGGAGTCCTGTCAGGAGCCGGGTATCTGAGCGAGGCACTCGTCCTCGCGGTGCTGATTCTGCTCACCAACGTGCTGCTGCGCCCGGTCATGCGGGCCATCAACCGCCAGCCGCTCGTGTCCACGGAGGTGGACCACCGCTACCTGATACGTGTTGTGGGCCGCGCTGACCAGGAGGCGCACATCCGCGGCCTGCTCCTGCAGGGTGTCAACACGAGCGGCCTGAGGCTCCAAAGCCTGGAGAGCGAGGATCTGCCGGAGGCAGGGAAGGTGGAAGTCTTCGCACGCCTCGTCTCCAGCGAACAGAGCGAAACAGCCCTGGAGCAGGCCGTCGGCCGGCTCAGCCTCGTTCCGAGCGTGACCGGAGCGAGTTGGGAGCTGCTGGACGAGCAAGGCCGGGATGCCGAAGGCAACGGTGGGCTGTTCGCCCGCACCTAAGGTAAAGAAAGCGGCGCCCTCATCGCCCGCGGGGCTTGACAGCGCCGGGCGGGGGGAGGAGGCTCCCCGTCGCGGTGTGCACGGGGTCACGCTGGCTCCGGCGGATGCCTGTGCCATTAGCCCAAGCAAAAGACATCAGGAGACCCAAATGTCCATTACAGTGGACCGCAAGAAGGCAGTCATCGAAGAGTACAAGACACACGACACCGACACCGGTTCGCCGGAGGTGCAGGTCGCCCTCCTCACTGAGCGGATCAACCACCTGACCGAACACTTCAAGGTGCACAAGAAGGACCACCACGGCAGGCGTGGCCTGCTCATGATGGTCGGCCAGCGCAAGCGCCTGCTCGACTACCTCAAGAAGACGGACATCAAGCGCTACCGCGAACTGATCGCCCGTCTGGGACTGCGCAAGTAACCCGAATTGGCAACGACGGCACGTCAGGCAGAACACTCGTCACTTGCTCGCGAGCTCCTCGCGAAGCGGGCGTGCTTCCGCTCCGATACAACCGAAACCAGGGCGTGGCTCCCTCCGGGGGCCGCGCCCTTTTTTGATCCATCACCTGTCATCGGGACCCGCGAGGCGGTGCCATCACCGGCCCGCGCTCCTTTCGCAGCCTCCGGTTATCGGGATTTTCATGCGCTATCGGTCGGGGAGAGAACCGCTCTCGCCGCGCCGATACCGGATGTGAATTCCGAGACTCCCGGGTTGCGAAACGGCCCCGTGCCGAAGTCCCCATCCTCTCCTTTCGCACACACAAACCCAGGAGTTTATCATGTCGCAGAACCAAATCAAGACCCACGAGGGTCCCGGCTATACCGAATACACCACAGAGATTGACTTCGGCCACGGCAAGACGCTGAAGCTCAGCACCGGCAAGGTGGCCAAGCAGGCCGCCGGCGCCGTTCTCGCCCAGGTGGGCAAGACGGTCGCCCTTGTCGCATGCGTCGTCTCCGACAAGCCCCTCGACAAGGACTTCTTCCCCCTGATGGTGGATTACCGGGAGAAGTTCTACGCTGGCGGCCGCATCCCGGGCGGCTTCTTCAAGCGCGAGGCCCGTCCTTCCGACGGCGAGATGATCCGCGCCCGCCTCATTGACCGCACCATCCGCCCGCTCTTCCCCGAGGGCTTCATGCACGAGGTGCAGGTTTACGTGACCATCATCTCCACGGACAAGAACAACCCCGCGGAGCTGGTGGCCATGTGCGGCGCCTCGGCCGCTCTTCACCTTTCGCAGATCCCCTTCCAAAAGCCCATCGCCGGGGTGCGCGTCGGCGAGCTCGACGGCAAGCCGATCATCAACCCCAACGTCGAGGAAATGGATCAATCGGTGCTCGACCTGGTCGTGGCAGGCCACGCCGACGGCATCAATATGGTGGAATGCGGCGCCAAGGAAGTCTCCGAGGGCGAGCTGATCAAGGCACTCGGACTGGCCCAGGAGCAGATCAACACCATCGTCGCCGGCATCGAGGATCTCCGCAAGACCTGCGGGAAGCCGAAGATGGAGTTCGAGCCGAAGCTGCAGGACGAGGAACTGCTCGCCGCGGTGGCCCAGCTCATTCCCCCGCATATCAAGGACATCCAGCAGACGCACGACAAGAAGGCGCGCTCCCTGCGCGTGGCGCAGGCCGTGGAGGAAATCCAGGAGCAGCTTGCGGAGCGTTACCCTGAGCAGGAGGACGAGATCGCCGCTGCGGTCAAACTGCTGGACGAGCAGGCGATGCGCCGGCGTGTGACACGTGAGGGCATCCGGGCGGACGGGCGCCGGCCCACCGAGGTCCGGCCCATCTGGTCAGAGGTGGACATCGTCCCCGCTGCCCACGGCTCCGCGCTCTTCACCCGCGGGCAGACCCAGGCGCTTGCCGTCGCCACGCTCGGCAGTATAGACGACAAGCAGATGATAGACGACATGACGGGCGTCACCTTCAAGCGCTTCCTGCTGCACTACAACTTTCCGGCCTACTCGGTCGGTGAATGCAAGCCCCCGCGCGGCCCCGGCCGGCGCGAGATCGGCCACGGCATGCTCGCTGAGCGCGCCATCAGCCCCATCCTCCCCTCCCAGGAGGAATTCCCCTACACGATCCGCAACGTGGTTGAGATTCTCGAGTCCAACGGCTCCTCCTCCATGGCCACGGTCTGCAGCACCTCCATGGCGCTGATGGACGCCGGCGTCCCGATGCGCGAGGCCGTCGCCGGCATCGCCATGGGCCTGATCACCGACGATCAGGGCGGCGTGGAAATCCTCACCGACATCCAGGGCATCGAGGACCACTGCGGCGACATGGACTTCAAGGTCGCCGGCACCCCCAAGGGCGTCACGGCCCTCCAGATGGACATTAAAATCGAGGGCATCACCGGCGAGATTCTCGAACGGGCCCTCGATCAGGCGAAGACAGCCCGCGAGTTCATCCTCCAAAAGATGAGCGAGACCATCTCCGAGACACGCGCCGAAATGAAGCCCCACACACCGCGCATCGTCTCCATCAAGATCCCCACGGAAAAGATCCGCGAGGTCATCGGCACCGGCGGCAAGATCATCCGCAGCATCGTGGAAACCTCCGGCGCCAAGGTGGATATAGACGACGAGGGCGTGGCCTACATCATGTCGGAGGACCTCGAGTCCTCCAAGAAGGCCACCGACATGATCAACTCCATCATCCGGGAAATTGAAGCCGGAGAGATCTTCACCGGCAAGGTCACCCGCGTGATGGAGCACGGCGCGATCGTGGAACTGGCTCCCGGCAAGGATGGCATGGTCCACATCAGCGAGCTGGAACACCACCGCGTGAACGTGGTGGAGGACGTGCTGAACGAGGGCGACGAGGTCCGCGTTGTTGTCCTGGAAGTGGACCGCGACCGCGGCCGCATCCGGCTGAGCCGCAAGGCGCTCCTGCCCAAGCCCGAGGGTGCTCCGGAGAGTACGGACTCCGGCGCCGGCCGGCCAAGCCGTGGGCGTGGTGACCGCGGTGACCGGGGCGACCGGGGAGACCGCGGCGATCGCGGCGATCGGGGCGAGGGGCGGCGCGTCCGCAAGCCGCGTCCACCGCGCGGCTGAGCCCTTCCGGGCACTGCTTGCATGCAGACAATTGGCGGGCCGGTGATTCCGGCCCGCCTTTTCTGTTCATGGGGTGCGCGGTACTGGGTGTCCGCCCGGGGCGGTTACATCCAGCGGCCCGGCGTGGCCGGCATGCTGGCGGGCGGAGGCAGTCCCGCATCCTCCAGCAGATCCGCAAGGGCTTGGCAGGGAAGCCCGACCACGTTGTAGTAGTCTCCCTCGATGCGGTCTATCAGCTCCCCACCCAGCCCTTGGATGCCGTAGGCACCGGCCTTGTCGAGGGGCTCGCCGCCGCGTACGTACTCGTCTATCTCGGAGGGGGAGAGGTCCCGGAAATACACGGAGGTGCTCTCCGCGCGCAGGAAGGTGTTCTGGGTGCCCGCCCTGGCCAGCGCCAGACCTGTTACGACCTGGTGCGGCCTGCCGGACAGCTCCCGGAGCATGCGGAGTGCGTCCCATGCGTCCTCGGGCTTTCCATAGAGCACCATGCCGCGTGCGACCACCGTGTCGGCGCCGAGTACCCACGTTCCTTCCGGTGCGCGGGACGCCACGTCCATTGCCTTTGCGTAGGCGGCCCGGAGCGCGAAGGTCCGCGGATGGTCCGCCAGAACGGACCGTTCGTCTATACGGCTCGGCTCCACACCGTGGGGGACACCCATCAGGGCCAGCAGCTCCCTGCGGCGGGGTGATGCCGAGGCCAGGAGAAGCTGTGCCGGCGCGGGTGTCGTCACTGGGTGTTCACTCCTTCCGGCGTGCGTTCGCGATAATCCTGGCGTATCACCGACTCCAGCTCCGCCGGGTCGAACTCGAGCTCCACCACCCAGGCCTCCCCGTCCGGCTCCTCCTCCAATTCACTGCGCAGGACCGCCACGCGATTGGTGGCGGTGAGGACCTGCCGGCGGTTGTATTCACTCTGTTGGGCCCATTCGGCGATGGTCAGGCCGGAGACCGGCTCGCGCAGCAACAGTGTCTCCAGGAGTTCGCGCCGTGCCTGCTCGACAGCCTCCGCCTGGGCGCGTCCGATGGCCTGCCGCTCGAAGGAATACTCGCCTCCCGCGCGGAAGCCGCCCCCGTGGCGCACCACCTCGGCGGCCAGCGGCGCCAATGGCAGTTCCATCTCCAGCAGCATGCCACCCTCTCGCGGACCGCCCCGGGCCTCCTCGCGGGTGCCCTGCTCAATCTGCCGGGCGATGAACTCGTCGAGGCCGCTTCGCCGGCGGGAGAACTCCTCGAGCGTCAGGACCTCGCGTTCGCCCGGCGGAGGGTCGGCCGCGGGGAGGCCCGCCAGCATGGCGCCCAGCTCCCGGCGGGCGGCCTCACGCGCCTGGAGCCGTTCCCGTGCGACGCGCAGTCCGGGAGTTTCGCCGACGGGGCGGTGGGCCTCCTCGTCCTCCCTTACGCCGTAGCGCACCGCCGCGCGGAGCGTCTCCCCGGCCCATGGGATCGTGCGCCGGGGCGGTGCCACCCCCGTGCCGGAATCCTGCGTCACCGGCACGCGCACCTCCGTGCGAATCGGATCCGGCCCGCCACCGCGGGCGCAGCCACTTGCCACGAGAACCGCAAGCCCCGGCAGGAGCGCCAGGAGGCAGAATCGGAGTGCAGGGGCCGGAATGAACATGACGGGGTCGGGCGGCTCGCGGGGTTATTGCTCCGGTGTGGCCTTAGCGGAGGCCGGCCTTGGGTGGTCGCGCAGGACACGGTCCAGCACACCATTTATCAGACGGACCGAGTCCTCGTCACCGTACTGCCTCGCCAGCTCCAGGTACTCGTTGATGGCCACGCGCGGGGGCACGTCCTCGAAGTAGAGCAATTCCGTGACACCGAGGCGGAGGAGCGAGCCGTCCTCGGCGGTGAGCCGGCGGAGGGCCCAGCCCTCGAGCGATCGGTCCATCACCGTGAGTACGTGGTCCTTGTTCCTGTCGTATTTACGGAGCAGGCGGCCGGTGAAGCCATCCTCGGCGTATAGACTGTCCAGGCGGCGGAGTGTCTGAAGTGCATCACGAAGCGCCTCGATGGTTTCGCCCCTTGCGCGGGCGAGCGCGAGGTGTCCTGGCAGAGGATCGGCGAGGTCGCGGCCCGTGCGCGGCTTTTCGTCCTTCCGGGCGGTGAGCGCCTTGGTGATCTTGCGCAGCACCTCCAGGACGTTGTCCGCTTCGGCCCGAAGCGCCTCGGCGGCGCGTTCGGCCTGACGGAGGTGCTCCGCAGAGAGGACTGCCTCCACGGAGCGCGCCGAGCGTGTCAGCTCACCGCTCGAAAAAGTCTGGCAGTAGAGCACCTGAAACGCTGCCTCGCGGCTCTGCCGGCGGGGGAGTCTGGTTGAGGCCAATTCGTTTGGTCCATCCTTCGAAGGCTGTGGTGTTTCCTGACTGGCGGCCCGTGGGCGTCAGTCTTCCTCTCCGGCGCGGCCTGCCGGATGATCCGACCCGTCGAGGTACTCGACGTCCAGCCGGTAGCGGAACTGGTGGAAGTACAGGTTCTCGCCGCCCGCTTCCAGCTCGCCGCGCTGGAAGTCCACGTCGTCGGAGCGCGGTGTGCGCTTGGGCGGGTAGTGGGGATAGCCGTGCTCGCTGTTTATCACGAGCCGGTAAGCGTCCATACCGCCGAAGAAGAAGTCCTTCAGCTCCTGGCGCTCTGCGGCATCGAGTGCGTCGAAGCGCTGCTTGATATCGAGTCCAAAATTCGGGTCCACGGGAATCCAACCATAGGGCTCCGTGAGGATTTCCGCCCAGTCATGCAGGTTGCGGAACTGCGGATAGATGACCCAGCCGCTCTGCCAGCGGGCCGGTACGTCCACGGCCCGGCACATCGTGATGAAGAGCAGGGCGATCTGGCCGCAGTCGCCGTAGCGATTCTCAAGTACGTACTCGCTGATGTTGCGAAGCGTGGAGTACTCCCGGGCGAAGCTGTACTGGATGTTGTCGCTGATCCAGTTATAAATCAGGCGTGCCTTGCGGTAGGGGTTGGTCTCGTCGCCCACGATCTCCTCTGCCTTTTCCCGGATGGCGGGGCTGAAGACGACGTGGGGTGGCTGCTCGCGGGTGAAGTATTCGAAGTAGGGGTTTTCGCGCTGGAGTGCGGGACGCACGCGGTCCGGGTCCACCGGGTTCCACCGTGGGTGGGTGGTCAGGGTGTACTCTGCCTCGAAGACAGTGGGCTCCTCACCGCGGGAGCGCTGCTCGAAGTAGATGGAGCGGGCCGGATAGTTCGGTGCGTTGATCCACTCCGGCTCCGGGCTGGCGGAGAGCAACTCGATGCCGCTTTGCGAGGTGATCTGCTGCGGGAAGGGCATCCAGCATCGGATGATTCTTCCCTCGGGCACCGTTCCGCCGGGGACCGTGATGGTCATGCGCAGGCGGAAATGCCGTGGTGCAGTGGTGTCCTGTGCGGGGTGGCGGTGCTCCTCCATCACCCGCATGGCGTGCTCATGGAGGAAGGGCTGCCAGACGGATTCCGTCCTGTCCGCGCGGCGTGCCCGGATGTCTTCGTTACGGAAGAGCAGGTTCGAGACGCTCGCGTTGAAGAAGCGCCGCTCGCCGTCGAGCAGCTTGTAGTCGAACTTCCCCGCGGCGAGCCACTCGCGGTACTCCTCCTCACTGAAGTCTTCGATGCGCTCGGCAAGCTGTTCGAGCAGGCGCTCCTCCGTCAGGGTGTAGTCCCGGCGGATGCGGTTGGCGCGCTCGATCTCGAACTCGAGTGCCTCCCGCTGCCCGGAGGCCATGTCCGAGTGGCGCTCTGAAAGAAGCTGCTGAACGCGGTTGTCCGCCTCGGTCAGCCGGCCGGACTCCTGCATCGCGGCGATTTCCCGCATGGCCCGCTCGAAGTCCTCTTCCGGCATGGCGGTGCCCTCCCGGGGGGTCAGTATCATGGCTGTGGCGGCGAGGATGGCGATGATGGCAAAGGGTCGCATCGGATTGCCCTGTGTTTCCCGGGCGCCTTCTCGCGATGAGCAGGATCGCCGTGGGTCTGGAATGGAGGACGGTAGCCCCGCCGGGTGGCGTAGCGGCAAGGCAATCTTCGGTGTTCCCCCAGGGCCGGGTGCAGACATCCCGCGGCCTCGCCGCCTCCGCCAGAATGGGAGTTGACGCGCGAAGGGGGTGGCGAAGATTCTTCGCAACCGGCTGGCCGGGCAATCCGGCCACCATCAGATCCCTTTTGCGCAGGCACTTTCAATAGCTTCTACATGAAACGAAACTGGATCATCTTTATCATCATCTGCGTGGTGACATACATCTGGATGTTCACCAGTCAGATGCAGCAGGTGCGGGAATACGAGGCTCTCAAGGAAGCATACGAGGAGCAGCAGGCCCAGAGAGCCGCTGTCGAGGAAGTCGAGGAGCGCGAACAGCAGGAGGAGCGCGAGCGCCTGCGCCGCGAACTGGCAGAGCGCCTCGGCCAGGACCTCCCCGACAGCCCGGAAGCGCTGCGTGACGTGGCGCGCGAGCGCCGCGAGGTGCGCGACAGTCTGGGGCGCCTCCTCACGGTCGAGACGGCACCCACCTTCGAAATCGAAACAGACCTCTATCACGTTGTTTTCAGTGAACTTGGAGCCCGGCCCATCCAATGGGACATCAAGAGCTCCCAGTTCGTGAGAAACCTGGAAGAGACCGAGGAAGGCACCCGCCTGACCTCCGTGCCGATGATTCCGGACGTCGGAGACCCGGAGCGCCGGGAGTTTCCGCTCGGGTTCGTCGGCAGCGTGGTGCGTGACTTCAACAACGAGCTTTTCGACTCGGAGGAACTCCCCGCCGAAGGTGGTACGCGGGTGCGGTTCACCTCCGCGCCCATCCTCGATGACCTGGTCGCGGAGAAGGAGTTCTTTTTCCGCGACGACGATTACGTGGCGGACGTGACCATCCGGCTCATCAACGGGCCCGAGACACCCAAGCGCATCGGAAGGCTGCACGACCGTGGCTTCGGCATCGGCTGGCAGGGCGGCTTCGGCGAGCCTCAAGTGGCCGGCCGCTTCGCCGGACAGGTCAACGCCGTCATCGCCCAGGACGGGTCCATCCGCACCCGCCGAGTGGACTCGCCCACCGAGCCACCCATCATCGTGCCGGGCCCGGTGGACTGGGCCGGGCAGCAGAAAAAATACTTCACCACCCTCATTGTTCCGCCCGACTACGTTCCCGTGAATTCGGTTGAGGTGAGCTATGACCGTCGCAACCACGACCCGGCCTATGATGAGCGCGGTGTGCAGGGGCCGCTCAACGTGGAGCTGCTCCACCCTTGGCGCGACCT
>SLOM01000235.1 GCA_007132505.1 Candidatus Sumerlaeota bacterium | reverse complement strand
GGCGGGACGGTGAACTCCTTGCTCTGCACCGGCTCGCCCCAACACGCGAACACAAACGTGTAGTCTCCCGGCCGGAGCGTGCCCAAGCGGTAGGTGTGCTCGCGCGGCGTGATGACGGTAAGGCCGGGACCTTCGAGCACGATCGGACGGGCGTTCACCCGCAGCCCCGGCGGACCCCAGTGGCGGATCACGTGATTGGATGAGGGCGCCTGCACCGTGACCGTCGCGTAAGTCTGGCGGTCACGCGTCTCCACCGAGATGGAGACGGTGTCTGGCTCGGGAATCCAGCGTTCGGGTGGCGGGGCGGGATCGTCCGGCGGCGGGACGGTGAACTCCTTGCGCTGCACCGGCTCGCCCCAGCAGGCGAAAACGAACGTGTAGTCTCCCGGCCGGAGCATACCCAAGCGGTAGGTGTGCTCGCGCGGCGTGATGACGTCAAGACCGGGACCTTCGAGCACGATCGGCCTAGCGTTCACACGCAGCCCGGGCAGGCCCCAATGGCGAATCACGTGGTTGGATGAGGGCGCCTGCACCGTAACCGTCGCGTAGGTCTGGTGGTCACGCGTCTCCACGGAGATGGAGACGGTGTCCGGGCGGGGGATCCAGCGTTCCGGCGGCGGAGCGGGATCGTCCGGCGGCGGGACGGTGAACTCCTTGCGCTGAACCGGCTCGCCCCAGCAGGCGAACACGAACGTGTAATCGCCCGGCCGGAGCGTGCCCAGGCGGTAGGTGTGCTCGCGTGGCGTGATGACGGTAAGACCGGGACCTTCGAGCACGATCGGGTGGGCGTTCACCCGCAGCCCCGGCAGACCCCAGTGGCGGATCACGTGGTTGGATGAGGGCGCCTGCACCGTGACCGTGGCGTAGGTCTGGCGGTCACGCGTCTCCACCGAGATGGAGACGGTGTCCGGGCGGGGGATCCAGCGCTGGACGACGGCGGCATCCTCGTCCGTGCCAGTGGACGAAGCGGCTGCCTCAGGAGCGAGACCAAGGGTGACCACGAGGGCCAACAGTGGCGTTAGAACACGGATCAGACGGCCGGCGGAGACTCTTGCTCCGTGGACGATGGTAGTCATGGCTGCATCCCTCCGGACCCGGGTCTGAGCGGCCCGGGCTCTGTGCGCCTGCATCGCCCGAACCGGCCTTACTTTGTTGCAATGACTGCGCACGGGAGAGCGAAAGTCAAGGAGGGTGTGGAGCAGAGCCTGCAGATTGGTGCGCCGCCCGCCGGTGGGCGAGCCCGGTGAGGCGGAATCATGCGCCGATTCCGGCGATTGACGCCGATGTCCGGGCCTGGGCTACGAGCGGAGGGGCGGTACTGAATGAAGAAAGCCCCGGGCGCGTTGTGGGGGACGCTCCGGGGCTGGGCTGTGGAGGGATGGAGCGAGGTCTGTCAGTCGCCGTAGCGCTCTTCGTAGGTGTCCTTGAGCTTTGTGACGACGTTGGGGTCGGCGAGTGTTGTGGTATCGCCGAGGGCGCGGCCTTCTGCGATGTCGCGTAGCAGCCGGCGCATGATCTTGCCGGAGCGGGTCTTGGGCAGATCGGCGGCGAAGAAAAGGTCCTCGGGCCTTGCGATGGAGCCGATGAGCTTTGCGACATGCTCGCGGATTTCGTCCCGCAGGTCAGGGCTGGGTTCGTAGCGCGCCTTGAGGGTGACGAAGGCGACGATCGCCTGGCCCTTGATGTCGTGTTTCTTCCCTACGACGGCGGCTTCGGCGGTGGCGGGGTGGTCAACGAGGGCGGATTCGACTTCCATGGTGCCGATGCGGTGGCCGGAGACGTTGAGCACGTCGTCCACGCGGCCGAGGATCATGATGTTTCCCTCGTCGTCGCGCTTTGCGCCGTCGCCTGCGAAGTAGTACTTGCCGCCCCACCGGCCGAAGTAGGTGTCGCGGTAGCGCTGATCGTCGCCATAGATGGTGCGCATCATGCCAGGCCATGGCTTGCGCAAGACAAGGTAGCCACTACCCTCGGTGATTTCCTCGCCCTCGTCATTGACGACGATGGCGTCTATACCGGGGAGCGGCGGCCCCGCGAAGCCGGGTTTCATGGTGGTGATGCCGGGCAGGCCGGTGATCATGTGGGCGCCGGTTTCGGTCTGCCACCAGGTGTCCACAATGGGGCATCGGCCGCCGCCGATGATTTGCTGGTACCAGATCCAGGCTTCGGGGTTGATGGGCTCGCCGACGGTGCCGAGGAGCCGGAGCTGGGAGAGGTCGTGCCGCTGGGGGTACTGCCGGCCCCACTTCATGAAGGCACGGATGGCGGTGGGGGCTGTATAGAAGATGGTGACGGCATGGTCTGAGCAGAGCTGCCAGAAGCGGTCCTTTTCTGGGAAGTCCGGCGCGCCTTCATAGATCACGCAGGTGGCCCCGGTCTGGAGAGGGCCATAGACGATATAGCTGTGGCCCGTGACCCAGCCGACGTCAGCCGTGCAGAAGAACACATCCTCGTCCCTGATGTCGAAGACATATTTCGAGGTGACGTATGTCTGTACGGCATAGCCGCCGGTCGTATGAACGATGCCCTTGGGCTTTCCGGTGGTGCCAGAGGTGTAGAGGATATAGAGCATGTGCTCGGAGTCCACCTGCTCGGCCGGGCAGTCGGGGGAGGCGCCGTCCATGAGGCGGTGATAGAAATGGTCGCGGCCTTCCTTGATGTGGCAGGGGAATGGCTCACCATGCGGGCGCTTGACGATCACGACATCCTTGACGCTCGGGCAGCTCTCCAGGGCCTTGTCGGCGTCGTTCTTGAGAGAGATGACTCTCCCTCGGCGCCAGCCACCGTCCGCGGTGATGAGGAGCTTCGCCTGTGCATCGTTGATCCGGCCTGCCAGGGAGTCAGGGCTGAAGCCGCCGAAGACGACGCTGTGAATGGCACCGATGCGGGCACAGGCCAGCATCGAGATGACCGCCTCCGGGATCATCGGCAGGTAGATGGCGACGCGGTCTCCCTTGCCAATGCCGAGGCCCTTGAGGGCGTTGGCGAACTTGCAGACCTCGCGGTAAAGCTGCAAATAAGTATAGGTGCGATGGTCGCCGGGCTCGCCCTCCCAGATAAGGGCGGCCTTGTTGCGGCGCGGTCCCTTCACGTGCACGTCGAGACAGTTATAGCTGATGTTGCATGTGGCGCCGGTGAACCATTTCGCATGGGGAGGGTTCCATTCGCAGACCTTTGACCATGGCTTGAACCAATGAAGCTCCCGGGCTTCCTCCGCCCAGAAGCCCTCCGGGTCACGTGCCGCCCGATCGTAGATGGAGGGATCGCTCGCGATGGCATTTCTGGCGAATTCTTCCGGCGGTGGAAAATGCCGCTCCTCATGAAGCAGGTCGTCAATGGCTGTTGTGAGTGGCTGGGTTGACATTGCTTTCCTCTCTCACTCGACGGAGTGGTTTTTGGAGTCCACCCTGTGAGGGCGGCGCATGGAAGCTGACAACTGACCACTCGCACGGGCCGAAGGCAAGGATAGAATTATCGTTTATGAATAGAAGACCGTACGGTCGCGAAACATAAAGGCGACCTGGCAGTCGCCCATTAATAGAGGACTCCCGGGTCGCTTTTCTGCGCCCGGGAGCCGTGCCGCAGGGAGACGGTTCATCAGGAACCGGATGATTCAGCGGGGCACGAAGTCGCTTGCACGGAAGATGTCGCCGTGGCTGATCGTGCCGTTGGTGGGATCGTAGAGTGTATAGTCAAAACCGGGGACTTCTCCGAAGAAGAGGCCGGTTGAGTAGCCGGGATAGAACCGGATGGGCTCGGTGTCGCTGGTGCGCGAGGGTCCGTCGCTGGCGAGGGCCCAGCGGGTGGCATTGCCGGTGAAAGGCATTGATCCGTAGCGATAGTCGCCGGTGGTGCGCCAGTGCCCGGCCCCCTCGTCCACGGGATTGAAGGGGTCGGTGGGGATGCTGGAGAGGTAGGCGACCGGCGTGGTCAAGGGCCGTAGGCGCCGGAAACGGGGAACGAAGCTGCTCTGCGGGAAGGCGTTGTTGTCCACGTAGTAGCTGGTCAGTCCTGTTGCGAGGACACGGAGGTCGTTCTTGGCGCGGCTGACCTTCGCGCGGGTCTGCGCCTCAAGGAAGTTCGGCACCGCAATGGCTGCCAGAATGGCGATGATAGCCACCACGATGAGCAATTCGATCAGTGTGAAGCCACTCGTCTTCATGACTCTGGCCTCCATGGCTCAGTTGCGTGTTCCTGCCCTTGCTGCACCCTGTCCGGGCTGGGGACCGCGCCCGGTGCCTTCCTGCATGTTGGTGGCGCGGCGTTCCTCCCGAATGGCGAGCCATTCGCGGAACTCCTGCGGTGAGAGTGCCTCGCGGGCTTCCTGTTCGCGGGCCGCGCGGCGGGCATCCCGTTCCGCACGGAATTGTTCGGACTGCTGCCCTCCCTGCTGGCCCCAGCGGTCAGCCTGCTCGGGTGTCAGGACCTCGCGCATGGCCTCGAACATGGCGCCACGCTCGGCATTGGGGTCGGTGTGTATTTCGGCGCGAAGCTGCTCCATCTGTTCACGCTGCTGAGATGTGAGGCCGAGCCGCTCCATCCGTTCGGCCTGGCGTTCTTCGCGGCTGGACTCGGGGTCGGTACGCGGATCCACCCACCCTTCCTGCCTGCCGGAGGGTCTTTCACCGGTCTGGCCGCGCCCTTCGCCCGGCTGGAACTGCTGGGCCCGTTGCTCGGGGGTGGAAAGCCCCCGCTCGGTTCGCACGAAGTTGGCCCAGACGAAAACGCCTGCACCCGCTATCAACAGGCTAAGCAGGCCAATCTTGACCCAGGGTGCCTTCACGTCGCTCTGCTTCTTCATGCCACTGCTCCTTTCGGTTCGCCTCGCCGGGGAGGAACGTACCCTTCCGAACAGGTCTCCGGGAGCATGGAGCGGGTGCGGCCGCAGACCCGCCGGGCTCTCCTTGTATCCTGAACGGCTGATTTCATGGGGCTTATGCCTCTCCCACCGAAGGTGGTAATGTGCCGGGACAAGTTGAAGACCCCGGCATCCTGTAAGGCGTGAAGGGGCGAGTTGCATACCATCGGCATCCACGCGAGACAGGGCAGAGAGACCGGAGGGCGCCAAGGGCCTTGCCCACCGCGGCGGACCCGCCGCACAAGTCTCCCCCGTGAGTACAATCGCGAAAGGAATGGGCATCATGCGCATCCTCGTTACCGGAGGAGCAGGCTACATCGGAAGCGTCACCGTGGAGGCACTGGCGGCGAGGGGGGACGAAGTGCTCGTCGTGGATAATCTCGCCATGGGGCACCGGGAGGCAGTGGACCCGGAGATTCCGTTCCACGAGATGGACCTGCGGGAGACGGAGCGGCTGACGGCGCTGCTGCGCGAGCAGGGCGTGGAGGCGGTGGTTCACTTCGCGGCGGCCTCGCTCGTGGGCGAATCGGTCACCGACCCGGCCAAGTACATGGAAAACAACGTGGGGGGGACGCTCTCCCTTCTGAGGGCGATGAAGGAAGCGGGGACGGACAAGCTGGTGTTCTCCTCCACGGCCGCGACCTACGGCGAGCCGCGCTCGATTCCACTCCGCGAGGACCACCCCACCGAGCCCACCAACCCCTACGGCCTGACGAAGCGCTTCATGGAGCAGGCGATGGAGGCCTACTCGGCGGCCTATGGCATGCGTTTTGTCGCCCTAAGGTACTTCAATGCCTGCGGAGCAACGCCCTCGCGCGGCGAGCATCATGACCCGGAAACGCACCTGATCCCTCTGGTCCTGGACGTGGCGCTGGGCAAGCGCGAGTCCATCTCGATCTTCGGCACGGATTACGACACGCCGGACGGCACGTGCATCCGCGACTATATCCACGTGTCGGACCTGGCGGACGCCCACCTTCGGGCGCTGGACCATCTGGCGAAGGGCGGCGAGCCACTGATCTGCAACCTCGGGAACGGCGAGGGCTTTTCGGTACGCGAGGTGATAAACGTCTGCCGCGAGGTGACCGGCTTCGCGATTCCGGCCGCGGAGGGGCCGCGCCGGGCAGGCGATCCCTCCAGGCTCGTGGCGGACGCCTCGCTGGCCCGCGAACGGCTCGGCTGGAAGCCCTCCCGCCCAGGCCTGCGCGAAATCGTGACGGACGCCTGGGTCTGGCACCGGATGAATCCGGAGGGGTACGGGGGGTAGGACCCGCGCATCACGAACAAGCGAAAGGGCCGCGGGGGAACTCGCCCTCCGCTTGACGTTGTTGACGGGGGCTGCGGGCATGGGGCGCGGGAGGGCCGGAGTCCGGCCTCTCCCACAGCAAGCCCCGCGAAAGGTCCCGTTCCCCATGTCCGCCGCTGCCGCTCCGGCCTCCGAGGCATTCCCCGCCGCCAACCCCAATCGCTCGCTCGAGATCGAACTCCCGGAGGGGCGCTATCTCCGCCTTCCGGTGCGTACGCCCGTGCTGGAGCGCTCGACGTCCCTTGAGGAGGTCATCGTGCAGTGTGCCGTGCCGCTCGCGCGCAAGGACGACGTGCTGTTCATTTCCGAGAAGGCCGTGGCGGTGACGCAGGGCCGAGCGATCCCGGAGAACGAAATCCGGATCGGGCTGACGGCACGGCTGCTCTGGCGGTGCGTGGCGAAGGTGCCCTACGGCATCGGCCTGCGCCGGCCCAGCAGCATGCAGTGCGCCGTGAACGAGTGCGGGGCCCCGCGGATCTGGATCGCGGCCGCGGCGGGAGCATTGGGCAAGCTGCTCGGCCGCAAGGGCGACTTCTACCGCGTGGCCGGCCCGCAGGCCGCCACCATTGACGCCGCGACGACTTCACCCCTCCAGCCAGATTGCGTCATCCTGGGCCCGAAGGACCCGGAGGGCACCGCACAACGGCTCTCCGCGTACTGCAGCCTGGCAGTGGCCATCGTGGATGTGAACGACGTGGGAGGGAGCTGGGTGCTGGGCGCCAGCCCGGGCGTGGACCGCGGACTGGTCGAACGCGCCCTCACGGACAACCCCCTCGGCCAAGGCACCGAATGCACCCCCATGGGCCTCCTGCGCCGCAAGTAGCTCCACCGCAGAGGAGCAGAGACGCGGAGCAACGCAGGGAAACGGGATTGCCACAATGAACGAATTGACCGGGACGGTCGTTGACTGCTGTATCAAGCTTCACAGGGATCTTGGAAACGGGCTGATGCCAGGCGCCTACCGTCTATGCCTGGCCCATTTTCTGCGCGGGCAAGGACTCAAGGTCGCCGAGAATCACCCCGTGCATGTTCAATACGATGAGATCAGCCTGGGGACCCCCATCCGGGTGGATCTGCTCGTGGAGGGCGAGATTGTGCTGGAAGTGGTGACGGCCGAGCGAATCAACGCGCATCATGAGGCACGAATACTGTCACACCTCAGGCTGGGGAGCTTTCGCCTTGGCTTGCTGATGAATTTCCATGCCCCGCTTATGAAGGACGGCATCAAACGAATCATTAATCCTCTTTGCAGGGAACGGCCTGCGCATGGTTCTGTGAGGAATGAGCCCCCAGGACCTTCGACCGTCCTTTCGCAATCAGCGGAGTGCCCCCTTGCAAAACACGGCCCGGAAAGCAGACCGGTCAGCGACCTTGACCTGCTCTGCGGACGGGTGATTGCTCTCTGCATTAAGATACACAAGGTTCTCGGAAACGGCCTGGACGAGGAAGCATACGAGATCTGTCTATCCCATGAGCTGCAGAAGGCGGGACTGAAGACTGCCAGACAGGTAGCAGTGCCACTTGTCTATGCCGGGGTGGACCTTGGATGCCCCTATCGCCTTGACATCCTGGTGGAGGACTCGCTTGTCCTCGAGTTGAAAGCTGTCGAGCAGATCAGACCTATACATATGGCGCAACTGCTGTCCTATCTCCGGCTTGGCGGGTACAGACTCGGGCTCTTATTGAACTTCGGCGGTGTCCTGATGCGGGACGGCATTCAGCGCCTCATCAATTCCCGGCTGGATGGGACGTCCTACTCCCTCCCTCAGTAATTCAGAATAGACGACTCTTAGCCTTGCTCCGCGACTCTGCTTCTCCGCGGTGGTTATGTGGCACTGAGTCCATCAATAGCCGGGGGGTTGTTCGGGTTTGCCCTCGATGATGGCGAGGGACGCACTGGTGCCGAGGCGTGTGGCGCCGGCTTCGACGAGGGCGATGGCTTTCTCGCGGCTGCGGATGCCACCGCTGGCCTTTACTGCCATTCCGTCCCCCACGGTGCGCTTCATCAGCGCAATGTCCTCAACGGTGGCGCCGCCTCCGTTGAAGCCGGTGCATGTCTTGACGAAGTGCGCGCCTGCCTGTCCGGCGAGCTGGCAGGCGAGGACTTTCTCCTCATCAGTCAGCAACGCGGTCTCTATAATAACCTTTACCGTATGTCCGGGAACGGCCTGAACCGCAGCCGCGATGTCGTCGCGCACGGCCTGCTGGTCACCGCTCTTGAGGAAGCCGACGTTGAGCACCATGTCTATTTCCTCCGCTCCCGCGTTGACGGCGAGGCGCGCCTCGTGCGCCTTGCCGGAGGAGGACTGGTAGCCCATCGGGAAACCAACGACCGTACAGACGCGTACCGGGCTCGTCTGCAGCACCGTCCAGGCCGCCTTCACCCAGCAGGGCGCCACGCATACCGTGGCGAACCGGTGGGCGGCCGCTTCCTGGCAGAGCCGCACGATCTCATCGTGGGTGGCAGCCGGCTTGAGCTGGGTGTGGTCAATCATCGCAGCGAGTTGTTCGCTTGTCATGTCAGCGTGCCTCCGTCGGGAATGCCATCAGGAATCTACAGTTCGTGGAGCTTCTTGAAGAAGTCCAGTCCCGGCTTGAACACCACCTTGTCATCCTTCACCAGCAACTCGTCATTGAGGTAGAGCTTCACGGCACGGGCGAGGGTTTCCGATTCGAGTTCCTGGCCCTTTGTCTTGACGTCCTCCAGTGTATCCTCGCCGACAGCGATGTGGAAGACGTCCTGCAGGATGATAGGCCCCTCGTCGAGCTGCTCTGTCACGAAGTGGGCGGTGCAGCCGGCCACGCGATTGCCCTTCTCGTAAGCCTGGCGGTAGGCGTTCGCCCCCGGGTGATAGGGGAGCAGGGATGGGTGTATATTAATGATGCGGGAGGGCCAGCGCTCGACGAACTCGGGAGGGAGGATCTGCATGTAGCGGGCTAGGACGACGAGGTCGGGGCGGAGTTCGTCAAGGAACTCGAGAATCTCGCGGTCACGCGCGGCACGATCGGGGTTCTTGAAATGGTGGAAGGGAAGGCCGGCGTCCTCCGCGATGGGGCGTAGAACGTCGTGATTGGAGAGGACGGCGCTGATGCGGCCGGGCAGCTGCCCCTCCTCCGCGCCGGCGATGAGGCGCTCCAGGCAATGGGGCTCCCGGGAGACCATGACGGCGAAGGTGCGTTCCTTGCGCTGGCTGAGCAGGCGCACCTTGATCTCCATGTTCATCTTCTGGCCGAGGCCGACGAGGCCCATGATCAATTCGTCCAGCGAGACGGACAGGTCCGAAAGGTCCACGAGCATGTTCATGAGGAACAGGCCCTGAACGACCTTCTGCTCGATGTCCTCGATGTTGGCGTTGTTTTCCGCGAGGTAGGTGGAGACGCGCGCCACGACGCCTTTCTGGTCGTTCCCGATGACGGAGACGAGACCGAGCACCCTTCCGTTGTTCTTCATTTTGGCTCCCTTGCCGGGGGAATTGAGCGGCGCCTTTTGTCCGTGGAGGCCGCCCGGGAGGCGATGGGAATTTGCGCTTCCACGGTCCACCGGCTGGCGGGCCCTCTGCCTGACGGGCCTATTCTGCCTGCTTTTCCCGGCCGAGCAGGTGCCTCAGCGCCCCTTCGAGTGCCGGGTGGGCAAACCGGAAGCCCGATTCTTCGAGCCTCCGGGGGACAGCACGCGTGGAGGCGAGAAAGAATTCCTCCGCCATGTCGCGAAGGAGCGGGCGGAGAACGAATTCCGGAGCCGGAGGGCCCACCGGCCGGCGGAGAACCCGTGCCAGCGTGCGCGTCAGCTCCCGGTTTGTGACAGGCTCCGGGGCCGTGAAGTTCACCGGCCCGGAGATGGCCTCGTCGGCCAGGCAGTGCAGCGCGGCGTAGAGTACGTCATCCACTCCGATCCATGGCATGTATTGCCCGCCACGGCCAATCCTGCCGCCGATGCCGAGGGAGAACGGCAGGCGCATGGTGCCGAGGGCGCCTCCCCTCGGGCTGAAGACGGGGCCCAGGCGCATGTGGACGGTACGAATGCCGGTTTCCCGGGCGGGGCCGGCGGCAGCTTCCCACTCCCGGCCGACCCGGGGCAGGAAGCCTTCACCGGGTGGTGACTCTTCCGTCAGTTCCTCGTCCCCCCGGTTTCCGTAAACACCCACGGCGGAGGCGCTGAGAAGGACCTTGGGCGGGCTGTCGAGTTTCGCCAGCGCTTCGCAGAGGTTCCGCGTGCCAATGACGCGGCTCTCCATGATGCGCTTCTTCTTCGCTTCGCTCCAATAGCCGAGGATTGGCTCGCCGGCCAGGTGAATCACCGCGTCGAACCCCTCGAGGGGCCCCAGTTCGTTTGCGGCGAAGCCTTTCAGGGGATTCCAGGTGATGTGGGCCGAGTTGAAGGGTCCTGATCGCGTCAGGGCCACGACGGTATGCCCGCCGCTTTCGAGGAACGCCGTCAGAGCAGAGCCCACCAGCCCTCCTGCGCCGGTGAGCAGGACCCGCATGGGTTCCAGACCGGAGGCGTGGTGGCGCTCGATGTCGTTGCGGGCCGTGGTGGAGCGGTAGGCGAACATGGACTCAAGCCGGCCCTGCACCATGCAGCGGGGCGCGGCACGGCCGAGCGGGCCGAAGGGGAGGCGGTACTCCACCTGGTCCTCGATGCGGCAGCCATTGGGGCCCTCCGCCTGGAAGCGATGAACTTGATGCCAGGCAGCGAAGGGGCCGCGGACCTGTTCGTCGCAGAATTGGCGGTCCTTCTCGTAGCCATAGTGCCGGGCGTGAAACGTCTGCCGGAGGGGCCCTACCCGGACCTGGACCACCTTTTCGTCGCCGTCGTGGATGGTGCCCTTGGCGGAGACCACACGGACGTTCTCCCAGGGGGGAGCAAGACGCTCGAAGGCGCCCGGGCGTTCGTGCCAGGCAAAGGCCGCCTCCACGGGGGCCGCGATACGGGTTGTCTTCGTGAAGTTGAGGGTTGTCATGCGGGGGCCTTGAGGGCGCCCAATCCACCATCGACGCCGAGGATTTGACCAGTGACCCAATTATTACCGGGCTCGATCAGCCACTCAAGGGCGGAAGCGATGTCCTCGGGTTCACCGATGCGACCAAGGGGGTGCATCGCCAGGGAAGCCTTCAGGCTGGCCTCGGACTTCGTGATCCGGGAGGCCAGCTCCGTGGCCACAAGGCCGGGAGCGACCGCATTCACGCGGATCTTTGATTTTGCGTAGGTTGCAGCGGCGGAGCGGGTCAGGGAGATGATTCCGCCTTTCGCCGCGGCGATGGCCTCGTGGTTTGGGACTCCCGTTTGGGCTGCCGCGGAGGACACGAGGGCAATTGACCCTCCCTCGCGGCGCATGGCCCGGGCGGCGGCGCGAACAACGTAAAAGGCGGTGAAGAGGTTGAGCCGGAGGGTCTCCACGAACTCTTCGTCCGTGGTCAGGTGGGCCGGCTTGATGAGGATTGAGCCTACCGCGTTCACGGCCGCTGTGATCCTGCCGTGGGTGGCTACTGCTTCCTCAACGGCGGCGGTGACCTGCTCCGGCTGCGTGGCGTCCATGGGAAACGCGAGGGCGTCGAGCTCCTTCGATAAAGTGCCCAGTCTTTCCTCGTCCCTTGCGCAGAGGGTGAGGGCCCAGCCCTTCTCAGAGAGGCTGCGGGCAAGGCGGGAGCCGATGCCCCCACTGGCCCCAAAGATGATCGCCGATTGGTCTGCCATGTCCATTCTCCCTGATCTCTTGGAGGGTGGCTGTACTGCCGTGCCATGGGGAGATCAAGAACGGTGCCACGGCAGGATGACCCTTGGGCCAATCGTGGGGATGACGGCCGCGAATTGGTCCAAGTTGGCCGCACCAGGTGTCGCCGGAAGAAAGAGCATCCACCGCGGTGGCAGAGGAAACCTCGAGCCATGCGCTGCAGGATATCATCCTCCACCTGAGCCCCTCCTCCCTGCCTCGGTGTCCCCGTGGTGGATACATTACAGGTGCTAGCCAAGGGGCAGCGAAGAACCAATGACGATTCGCCGCTTTCACTGATTCACGCCAGCTTACCACAGAAAGCGAAACTAGTTGTGATCCATCTTTCGAAAACACCACACGACCTCTCGTGTCTATACTCCATGTGCTCTGTGCCTCTTGTGGCCTATTGTTGCACTGGTGCAATCGGCGAAGAGTCATTGGTGACTTGGCAGCAGCCTCCCGGGCGCCCATCCTAAACTTACCACGGAACCACGAAGACAGGGGAGAAACACATAAGGGGCCCGGCTCCCGCCCGAAGAAAGTCTCTGTGTCCTCTGTGCCTCTTGTGGTTCATTAATAAACGTAGACACAGTCAGCAATTTGGTGTGCGTACTGGTCGAAAAACCCGTCGTCTATCATGAATTCACCGCGGAGGCACAGAGATCACGGAGGAAAGACACAAGAGAGTAGCGGAGCCGTGCAGCATATAGCCATGCATGCTCGGTCTTCCTTCCTTAATCCGCCGATAACGCAGATTCCGCCGATGCTTCTCAGTTCGCAATGACGTACCGGATCCCCGAACGCCTTTTCGGCGTGAATCGGCACCATTGGCGGATAGATGCCCCTATGGGATTGCCTGTCCAGGGGTATGCTTGATTTCACCGCCAAAGAAAGAGACAAGAGATCCGGCTCATGCGCACAGGAGGCCTCCGTGTCCTCTGTGCCTCTTGTGGTTCATTAATATTACTCCGGCGGCTGTATGTCTGACACACGGTGTCAGTTTGCATAGAGGACGTCCGGATGCAGGAAATAGCTTCTGACGATGTCGGGGCGCTTTTGCGTGCCCCACAGGTAAGAGCG
>SLOM01000224.1 GCA_007132505.1 Candidatus Sumerlaeota bacterium | reverse complement strand
GTTCAGATAGCTCACACCGTTGTATAAGTACGCCCAGCCGAGCTGATCGGCCGGTCTGTCGGGGTGCTGCAGGGGCAGAACCCCAGCCCGGCGCCAATTGGTCACCGTCTTGGCGTCCGTATCCACATCGGCCACGAGGACACTGCGGAGTTGTTGTCCAACCCGAGCGTCAAGGGTGTTGTCCACGCCGTCAGGAACATCACTCATGCTGGCCGAAGTGGTGTAACCGACGACGACGAATAAGAAGTGATCGGTGCCGGGTTCCGGTTCTGCGCCTTGCGCCTGCACGAGCGTGTTCACATGCAGCTCTCCGTCCGGGGGGCCGAAGTACCCCTCCGTCTCGTGCCAGAGCGCGAAGTGCTCGGTGAAGAACGTGTCGCCGGCCACTTCCGGCGCCACGAGGTTAAGTGTTACCGTGGTGGACGCACCCGGTGGGACGGTCGCTGGGTCCATCGAGAAGAAGCTGCTCTCCTCACCCTCCGGGATCAAATCGCTGGAGCGGCCGAAGGGGCGGCTCGGGACGATGCTCACCTCGTCCGGAGTCCAAGTCTCCGTCCCGATGTTCTCGTAGGTTGCCGTCACGGTCACCGGAGCGCCGGACCCCCCGAACGGGCTGTAGGAAGGGGCCCCGGAGAGGCGCCCGTCCCATTCCCCGGGCGTGCCTGGGTCGGACACGACGACGACGGCGTTGCCCACACGGCGCTGCCCGAGGCGATCAAACGCGCCATTGTCCGAGGGGTAGTTGACCACCCCGTTGAAGGGTTCCCCCGCGACCCACATGGTGCTCGAACCACCGCCGTCGAGATTGACCGCGTCCTTGGCCCCGAGGGCGAGCATCGTCTGGGCAAACTCGTGGACGATCATCCCCCGGGCCCCGCTTGTCCGCCCATCCGCCACGACGAGAAAAAGCGTATTTGTGTCCTGGTCCACACCGAATCCGGTGCGGGGTGCAAGGGGGCCACCGGTCCCCACATCGATCTCCCCGTCCCGGAGGATCAGCGGATTGTTGATCATCATGTTGTCCCAATTCGGTGCCATTGCAGCCCAGCTGCCGACCGGTCCGGAAACCATGACGTCGCTCGTATCGTTGAAGAAGAGTCCGCCCTCATTATCCGGGTTGGTATTGATGATATTCCCGTCCACCTTGAGGAAAGTGGTCGTCCCCCCCCACGGAGCAGTCGGGTTGCTCGAATTGTAGGACGACGTGTTGAAGAAGCTACCGTTGATCGCGACCTTTGAGCCCGGAATCTCTTCGGCGAAGACACTGGTCAGCTGGCGGGGGAAAAGCGGGCTGTCGAGCCCCGGGCTCGGCCCGACCCATGCCTCGCGGTAATTCAGATGGAGCTCCACCGCTGGATTATCCAAGTCGATCATCATATACGTAATGCTCTGCGGCCCACCGAACAGATCCTCGAAATGGTAATACCTCCAAGTGATTCCCGCACCTACCTCACGCTCGAACCACACGGCCTCGTCGAGGAGCTGTGCTTTGACCTGTCCAGGCATGGCCAGCAGCCCCGTTACCAGGGAAGCGGCCAGCATCCCCTGCAGGATTCTTCCTTGCACCATCGTTTGAGTCCTCTCTTGTCAAGATTGCGTGTGAGGCCCACGGTGCCTGGTGAGCCGTGACACATCATGCGCTCAGCTGGAATGCAGGATTAGCAAAGGCGAGAGACTGCGCAGGGGGTATCCCGGCTCAATCATGCAAGCTGACCGTTACCACCCATTCCGCGGATCGCCCCGGCTGCGCCACGAGAGCGGCTCCAACCCTCCCCCCGGTCGTGCCGACCGAGGGGAGAGGAGAGCTGTTGCGTTGGGGATGCCGGGACTACCACCGGCCATCCGGGTCTGTGATTAGTGAAGCATCCAGTCGCCAACGCTGGTCGTCTCATCTTCCACCGCCACCATGATGGATCCGTGGAAGGAGCGCTCCTGCATCATCGGCTCGGCGGACTCGGCCCACGTGACCGCGCCGCCGTTGGCAACCGTCCCAATGAAGACCGTGTTGACCCCAGCGGTGAAGCCCGAGGTTTCGGAACCACCCGGGACCACGATCATGTCGTTGGCGCCCGAGGCGGTCGGGCGTCCGCGCTCGACCGGGAACGTGCTGCTCTCCCAGACCGCAGTCAGGCCGAACTCGAACTTGGTGTAGTCCACCCGGTTGCGCGGCGCTGGGCTGCCGCAAATGAGGTACACGTAGGTGTCGCCCGCAGGGTCGGTTGCGGTGGTGACAGCGGTTTCCCAGCGGTTCGTGAGGTCGGTGCTGTACTCCTCGGAGATCCAGCTGCCGACGAGATCGCCATCGGCCTGCGGAACGATTAGGTCCGCTGACATGGAGCCACGCTGGTTGCCGGAGACGTGAATCAGGGTTCCGTCAATGCCGATGGCGGAGTTGAACCAGTCCGTGCTTGGTATGGTGATACTGGCCACTTCCCACGCACCGACCGCGCCCGTGTCGCTGTCAATCGGGGCGTAGATGATGCGGTCTGTCTGGCCACCTGCGTCACCTGCTCTTCCGCCGAGCACATACACGTAGTGGGTGTCGTCTACCTCAACGATAGCCACGGCACCTTGGCCCTGAATGCCCGCCTCGGCACCGGGGATCGTTGGAGAGGTTTCAAACTCGCCCAGTGAGCCGTCAGTATTCACTTCCGCCCACGCGACAAAGTTGGCTGGCACGCCGCCGGCATCGGTGCGGGCAGGGCCGACGTAAATCCGGCCGTTCAGGTAGCTCACGCCGTTGTATAGATAGCCCCAGGCCACCTGCTCGGAGGTGACGGGGTGCTCCAGCGGCAGGAGGCCGGCCCGGCGCCAATTCGTTACCGTCTTCGCGTCAGAATCCACATCGGCCACGAGCACGCTGCGGAGGTTGCGGTCTATCCGGGCATCGAGTTCATTGTCCACGCCGTCGGGAACAACGTTCAGATCGCCCGAAGTGCTGTACCCCCCGACCACGAACAAGTGGTGGTCGGGTTCGGATTGCGCGCTGCCGGCCCCGAGGCCGATCAGGGCGGCTGCTGTCAACAACATTGCACGCTGCATCAAATCATCCCTTCCTGAATGAGGTTTGAGGCCCATCTGCGCGGCCCACGTTGCATGATGCAATTCGACTGGAACCAGCTTCAAATCGATGGGCAAGCAAAAAAAGTTGGTGGCTTCTGAGCCCCAGTTCTTTCATCCTGCTCGTGGCGGGCTGCTTGGAACCTTGGTGGCTGGATGAGCCGTTAGGAGTGGGGCGCGGCGTTCCGTTCCGTCCCGGCAGGGCGGTTTCTGGGGGGATTGGGAGAGGGGCCTTTTCAGTTTGGAGTCGTCGAGGGGGTGGCGGAGCGGTTTTGGGCGGGCGGTGGAGCGCGGGGCTACGTGCCGCCAAGCGCGGACTGCGCGAGCAGGAACCGGCGTTTTCGCTCCCAGGGCAGTCCGCC
>SLOM01000184.1 GCA_007132505.1 Candidatus Sumerlaeota bacterium | reverse complement strand
GCAGGCCGAGGTGTTCCTTCGGCGTGACGTAGCAAAGCATCGCCGTGCCGTACCAGCCGATCATGGCGGCGCCGATGCCGGAGGTGATGTGGTCGTAGCCGGGGGCGATGTCGGTGGTGAGGGGTCCGAGCGTATAGAAGGGCGCCTCGCCGCACCATTCGAGCTGGCGCTGCATGTTCTCGTGAATCATGTGCATGGGAACGTGGCCGGGACCTTCATTCATGACCTGCACATCGTGCTCCCACGCGCGGCGGGTGAGCTCGCCCTGGACGTAGAGCTCCGCGAGCTGTGCTTCGTCGTTGGCGTCGGCGATCGAGCCGGGACGGAGCCCGTCGCCGATGGAGAAGCTGACGTCATAAGCCGCCATGATCTCGCAGATTTCGTCCCAGTGCGTATAGAGGAAGCTCTCCCTGTGATGCGCGAGGCACCATTTGGCGATGATGGAGCCGCCGCGGGACACAATGCCGGTCAGGCGTTCGGCGGTCTTCGGGATGAACCGCAGCAGCACGCCTGCATGGATGGTAAAGTAGTCAACGCCCTGCTCGGCCTGTTCAATGAGCGTGTCCCTGTAGATCTCCCAGGTAAGATCCTCGGGCCGTCCCCCCACCTTCTCAAGCGCCTGGTAGATGGGCACCGTGCCGATGGGGACGGGGGAGTTGCGCAGGATCCATTCGCGTGTCTCATGTATATACTTTCCTGTGGAGAGATCCATCACCGTGTCCGCGCCCCAGCGGATGGCCCAGACCATCTTCTCCACCTCCTCCTCAATGGAGCTGGTGACGGCGCTATTGCCGATGTTGGCGTTGATCTTCACGAGGAAGTTGCGTCCGATGATCATCGGTTCGATTTCGGGGTGGTTGATGTTTGCGGGAATAATGGCCCGGCCGGCGGCCACCTCATCGCGGACGAACTCCGGGGTGATGCGGTCCGGGATGCGCGCTCCCCAGGGATTGCCGGGATGCTGGCCGGGGAAGCGCCCCCTGCGGGAGCGTCCGGGCCGGGCCTCCGGCGCGCGCTGATAGATTTCGGCGTGCGGATCATCCGGCCCGCCGCGGTAGCCCTCCTTCGTATAGACGCCGATCCCGCCTGTGCCCGGACGGGGGGAGTCGCCCTGCCATTTGCCGTTCTGCGCTTCCCAGGCTTCGAGCGCCCTCTCGAGCAGTTGGTTCTCCCGGATGGCGATGCATTCCATTTCGGGTGTGATGATGCCGCGGCGGGCATAGTGCATCTGCGTGACGCAGGCCCCGCGCTTCGCTTTCCGCGGGTGGCGGAGGTGGCCGAACCGCAGATGGTCGAGTCCGCCGTCCGCAAGGCGTTCCTGCCCGTAACGGGAGCCCGGGTGGGGAAGCTGCTCCGTGTCGCCACGCGCTTCGATCCAGGAGCCGCGTACTGCCGGCAACCCGCGGCGGACGTCTATATCAGCCTCCGGATCGGTATACGGGCCCGACGTGTCGTATACGGTGACGGGTGGGTTCTCGATGGTCTTGGGCTGGCCGTCCGGTCCGGTGGTTTTCGTTGGGGCCAGTGCAATCTCGCGCATTGGCACGCGGATGTCCGGGTGGAGCGTGCCCGGGACGTATATCTTGCGCGAATTGGGCAGCGGCCCGCGGGTGACGGTGGCTTCTTCGAAGGACTTTCTGGGATCGTTCTTTGTGTGGGGTTTCGCCGGAGCGACGGACATGGGGGAACTCCCTTGCGTTGGACTGTGGCAGGCGCGGCGCCCGGGGGGACCGCATCGTGCCGTGCGTGGGAGCTGGGAGGGGAAGGAGGCCGTTGGATGGACGCTTTCCCTACGCCGGTATGACCCGGATCAGGTTCAAAGGCTACCGCGGTGCATTTCCGCCAGGAAAAACCGCGTCTCAGGGGCTTATTGGCCCCGCACCCAGCTATGGCGGAATGGAAGCAAGAACCGTCCCCCGCCGGCAAGGCCGATTCGGCGCAGGGGGACTGATGACCAGTCCGGTGACGTGAGCAAGGCAGCATCTGTGAGAATCCGTGGAATCGGCGGATAACTCCAGTGTCGGCGAGAGAACGGAAACGCTCTGGCCTGGGAGGTCTTCCATCACGGGCACCGTTGCGGCGGGGCGCTACTCGGGCTCACCAACGGCAAAGTCCACGTAGGTGGTCTCCCCCGCCACGATTTGGACGGTGCGCCCGGTGGTTGCGCGGGGGTGTTCGATGCGGAGCGTGTATTCGCCCGGCTCCAAGCCTTCCTGGACGATCGTGCCGCCATTCAAGGTGGTGCGGTAATCCTGAGGCGGAATCCCGTGGACGGTGACTGACCAGACCGCCTCCCCCGTGGCGTGATCGTAGGCGAAGAAGACGATGGCACCACGCACCGGCTCCATCAGTTCGAAATCAGCCACCACGCTGCCGCTACCATCCACGATGACGGTGCGGCCGGTGGCTCCGAGGAACGGATGGCGGACGCGGAGTTCGTATTCGCCCGGCGGGACGTACTCGATGAGGTAGCTGCCATCACCTTCCGCCGGCATGGCGTGGGTCCTGCGCCAGGGTCCCGGTCCGCCGGAGGGAAGCGGACGGAGGATGACTTCAGTCTCCTCCGCACTGTAGTCCGGATGGACGGTGACCGTCCCGCGTATAGACGCGGCAGGCACGACGAGCTCCAGCATCTTGCGCCGTTCGGGGCCGATGGTCACGCTGCCCTCCCACTGAAGCAGGCGCTCCGGGGCATGGGCCTCCCCCGGCATAGGGATGCGCGGCGGGCTGGCACCTCCGGACGGGAAGGGGGCGGGGCGCGGCAGGGGCACGCCAATGCTGATACTCACTGGCGCTTCTCCGGCCGGCAGACCGTCCACCCAGTAGGCATCGCCCGCACCGATGGGGTTGTTGAAAGTATGCCTGTCGCCGTCCATAAGGATATGGATCAAGGGGCGGGATCTTGTGAGTGCGCGCAGGCCTTCGGAGTCCACAATCCGCACCCCAAGCGCGTGCGTGCCGATTTCGATAGTGCGCTCATGAACGCCGGCACCAGCGGGGATGACGATCGTCTTCGTGATGTCCCGGGCGCTGATATCCGCTCTGCCAGACCGGCGCAGACCGAAGATCGCGATGCCCGACGCGTCCGTAAGCCGGCGCTCGGTGTGGTTCAGGGCCACCTCCTCACCCGCGAGCGGCTCGCCGGTGGTGGCGTGAATGACGCGGACGTGTAGTTCGGCGGAGGCGTCCAGGAACAGCGTGCCCATGTCGTGAGGCCCTGCGCCCTCGGCTTCGTATGGGAAATCAGCCCACGTCTGCCCGCCATCGAGCATGACGCGGACTTGGCCGGTGCCGGAGGGGACACTGGCGAAGCGGAACCGCCCATCCTCGCCGGTCCAGGTTTGCTCTGCGGCGCTCGCGCCGGGGGACAGGCTGGCAGCAGGGTTGCGCAGGATTTCCAGCCCCCCGGCGGGCTGCTCCGTTCCACGATGGACAACCT
>SLOM01000147.1 GCA_007132505.1 Candidatus Sumerlaeota bacterium | reverse complement strand
GCTTCGGCGCGCTCGGCAAACAGGTTAGGTTTTCCGGGTGTCGGCTCCACTGTTTCCACGAACTCGCCGGTCAGGTTGGGAATTCGCGCGAGCGAAACATCCGTGGGCAGGTCGGTCCACGAAATCGCATCCAGTATGGTGTCCGTCTCCGGATCGTAGAGTACTGCATCCTCCCCCGCCGCGGAGAGGCTGAAGCTGGTGTGGATGGCCTGTCCCACGAAATCGTTGCCGTTGCACCAGACGAGGAGGTACTCGTTGGGGGGGATGATCGTGCCGGCCGGGAAGTGCCACTTCGTGGGGTTGTTGAGCCTGTCGGAAAACCCGAGCCCACTGAGGTCAGCGGTGTCGGGCCCGAAATTATAGAGTTCCACCCAGTCGTCGAATCCACCAAAGTCCGGTTCCGCAATGGTGAAGCTGTTGGACGCCATGACCTCGTTGATGATGACCTTCCAATCACCCGTCTCGCCGACCGTATAGGAAAAGTCGTCGCTTCGCGCGGCTGAGCCGAGTGTGTCCACCGCCTCAACATGGAAGGTGACGGTGCTGCCGTGCGGCTGCGGGGGAAGCGCGGCAGTGTACTCGCCATCGGCCGAGGGGAGTGCATCTGCCTCACCCGTTCCGCCGCCGGGTTCCACGGACCAGTGGAGCCGGACCGAGTCCACCTGCCCGTTGTCAATGACGCTAGCGGAGACGGTGACGAAGTCATCCGCCTTCGGATAGAGGGGCCACCACCGCACCTCCGTGACCTCCGGAGGCGTGTCCGGCACCCACATCATCGCATCGGCAATATAGACACCGCTGCCTCCAGCATTGGAGAGGACGACATGCCCGCCGGTTCCGGTGGCGAAACGGTATGCCCCCAGCGAGGCCACCTCCAGGTCACCGGAAAACGCACCCGTCTGGTCCACCTCCACCACCGTCGAACCATCAAGATGGTGCACGGTGTAGGGCGCGCGCGAGGTGCGGTCCGCACCCCGGCGGAAAATGGCAAAGACCTCCCAAGCACCCTCCTCCGGCAGCTCCGGGCGCCAGGTCGCCGTGGACGGAACCCGGCTGGAACTGGTGTACCGATAGAGCGTGCCATTCCATCCCGCGCCTGTGTTGTTGGTCGTGGTCCAATGGCCCGTCTCCGTGTAGGCAGGAGGACCATCGCTGTCGTCCACAATGATCTCCATGGCCTTGGCGGCGGAAACGGAGGCGAACAGAAACAGCGCAGCGCAAAGAAGGCGCCCCATGGCGGACGGCCTGATGCCGGCGGGCCCCGAGGGAAGGGAAATGCTCACGATGTGACCTCACTGAGGACGGCCGGGCCGGCGGTCCAAAAGGAATGACCGATGCTCAAGCCCCGCGAATCCGGACTCAACTGCTAATGTGCCCCCGCTTGAGTGAAGCGCTGGTTTCGCTTGCCTCGGGATGGGGAGGTCTGCATCGCTCCAAAACTGGTTTCGGCGGGTTCGCAGCCGCAGGCGGTCCGCGATGCCTCCGGGGCCACCACGATATCAGGTTACAAGGAGTCTCACCGAGAATGTTCCGATCTTCCCTGGTTGCGGGAGGGCTGGCGCTTGCCGCTCTTGGCGCCGCGGCAGGTCCCGTTCATGCCGAGGAGCGCGTGCTCTGGTTCTCCATCGGCGATGGGCTGGGCAGTTCCAGCGCCGCCAACCGGCAGGCCGCCATTGACAACGCGGTGGATTTCGCCACCGACCACGGCTTTAACGCGATCTCCATCCTGACACGGTACCGTGCCAACGCCTTCTACATCCCCAACCGCAACTCCGACACCTTCACGAACCCCGAGCCGCGCGCATGGGACGACGGGTTCGACGAACTGCAGTACATGATTGACCGTGCCCGCGGGGAGGGCCTCCGCGTCTACGCCGCATGGTCTGCTTTCCTCGTCACGGACGGGTCCAACGTCTATCCGGACTTCCTTGACGAGGACTGGCGCATGTGGATCTATGAGGGCGCAAGTCCCGCCAGCTCCTACAGCCCCAACCCCGGCTTCCCCCGGCCCATGACCGCGAGTGACACCAGCGCATCCGGCCTGTGGGTGGACCCCGGTATCTCCGAAGTCCGTGACTATACGGTCGAAGTGTTGCTCGATCTCGTAGAGAACTACGACATAGACGCGGTGGTACTGGACCGCATCCGCTATCCGGGCGACTCGTGGAGCCGTGAGCTGCGCACCTACGGCCATACGCCGGACGCCCTAGCGGCGTACGGCCTGACCAATCCGCCGCCCGCCAGCACCGCCTTCATCCAGGCGCGGCGCGACGCCATCACCTCGTTCCTCTCCGAGGCCACCGCGGCCGTCCACGAGGTCAAACCCTGGGTGGCCGTCGGCGCCACCCCGGTGATCTTCCTCGAGAACACGAACAGCACCTACAACTTCGTCTATCAGTATGTGCCGGAATGGTCCAGCGCACCCAATCCGAACCACACGACAGGTCAGGGCGCCATCAGCTTCATCATGCCGCAGTACTACAGGGACGGGGATCAATACAGCAACATCCCGGGCATGAATTCCATGCGGCCGGATATTGATAACATGGTGCATATCCCGACCTTCCGGGCATTCAGTGTCACGCCGACGCTCGCGGCGCACAACGCCGCCAGCATCTGCGAAACACGCCAGCAGGCGGACGACATGGGATGGGGTATCTTCTCAATCTCCGGCCTGGCCGGCATCATCGGCGACATCAACAGCGCGCAAACAGCCTGCGGAAGCAACCTCATCACCCCCCCGGCACCCGCGAACGTGGACTTCGACATCAAGGTGGGCTGGGATGCCACGCCCCCCGGCGACATCACGGACCTCGCGGCGGACGCAGCGGAGGCCCGTGGCGCCATCGTCCTCACATGGAGCGCCCCGCAGGACGCGGAACAGTACCTCGTCTATCGCTCCACCAGCTCCCCTGTGCAGGAGACTTACGCCAACAAACTCACCAAGGCCCCAATCAACGCCAATGCGTTCGTGGACCGCACGGCAACCGGGCTCGAGGACGGGACGCAGTACCATTACCGCGTCGTCCCACTCGATGGGTACAACAATCGTGGCGGCTCCAACGAGGTCTCCGCCACAGCGGACGTGCCGACACTGTTCGTGCGCAGCCGCACCCCCGCCGGTGCCCTTGGCCCGCGCTATGAGGACAACTTCACCGGCACGCAAAACAGCACGGTGACAAGCACCGCACCCGGCAACGCACCGGGTGGGTCCCGCTTCACCACAACCGTCGGCCAGTCGGGGAGGTTCTCCCCCGAAGTGGCTGAAGACGGATTCTACGCCGTGGACGTGACACTTCACACCGCCAGCTCTCACAACGCCAATGCGGACGTAGCGATCAGCGGAACGCTCGCCACTCTTCAGGAGCAGATCCACCTGAGCGGCCCCGCCATCGGCAACGTCTGGACGCAGATCGGCACCACGCCCGTCTATCTGCTCGATGGACGGGACCTTTT
>SLOM01000300.1 GCA_007132505.1 Candidatus Sumerlaeota bacterium | reverse complement strand
AGGCCAACAGGGGCGGAAAGAACAGCAGAAGCAGGCATCGGGAGCATCCTCCGGAAAGGGAATGCCCCCATTCAAGACCGAACCGCCCCACACTGTCTACATTCTACTGAGTTGCGCCCCCTTTTCCGTCCGGAAGGGAGGAACCGTGCTGCCAGCGATTCAGGGAGGTAAAGCGGAAACCCACCTTCCGCCCGGGCTGGGGGGGGCCGCCCGGAGCAGTTTTGGCTGGACACAGGGGGCGCTCCAAAATTGACTCACCATGCATCCGGTTACATCCGGCTTCCAGCAGCCCATCGGAAGGGGTCTCCCCATGACGAATGCCGCCAAGCCGCTCATCGTTGCGGGACATATCTGCCTGGACCTGATTCCCACCTTTGAGGAGCGTGAGACCGCCGCGGCCGGTGAGATGTTCCGGCCCGGGACGCTCGTAAAGGTCGGACCGGCAGTGATTTCCACGGGAGGTGCCGTGGCGAACACTGGTCTCGCGCTCCACAAGCTCGGGTACCCGGTGCGGCTGGCAGGCAGTGTCGGGGCGGACACCTTCGGCGATGCCATACGGGGGCTCCTGAGGGAGCGGGCGGAAACACTCGAAGCCTCCATGATGACAGCCCGCGAGGGCGCCACCTCCTACACGGTCGTCCTCAGTCCGCCCGGCCTCGATCGTATGTTTCTCCACCACCCGGGGACCAACGACACGTTCCGGGTGGAGGACATTCCGGACGAGCAACTGAGGGGGACCTGTCTTCTCCACTTCGGCTATCCGACCCTGATGCGCCAGGTTTTCCTGGACGGAGGCAGGGGTCTGCGGAACCTCCTCGAACGTGCCAAGGCGGCCGGAGCGGCCACCTCCCTCGACGTCAGCATGCCCGATCCGGAGTCCGAGGCTGGGCGCGTGGATTGGCGGGCCTTCTTCCGAGAGGTGCTCCCCGCCGTGGATGTGTTCCTGCCGAGCTACGATGAGTTGTCCTTCATGCTGGATGGGAAAGCCGGCCTGGGAAGGGAGCCCGACGGAAATCGTCTCCGGGACGTGGCGGAGCGCCTGCTGGACGCCGGTGTGGCCGCGGCAGCGGTCAAGCTGGGAGACCAGGGGCTATACCTGCGGACGGCGTCCGACCCGGCGCGCTTCGCATGGGTGGAGCGGCTCGGCGGACAGCCCGGGCAGTGGGCCGGACGGGAACTCCATGCCGCCTGCTTCCGGACAGAGGTCGCGGGAACCACCGGCGCGGGAGACTGCACCATAGCGGGCTTCCTCGGTGCGCTGACCTCCGGGCAGGGGCCGGAGGAAACCCTCCGGTTCGCAAGCGCAGTTGGCGCCTTCAACGTGGAGGCGCCGGATGCCACCGGGGGAATACGGCCCCGTGCGGAGGTGCTTGACCGGGTGGCAAAAGGATGGGACAACCTGCCGTGTCATTTGGAGTTGCAAGACTGGCGCGAAGCCTCCACGTCCGGTCTGAGGCGCGGACCGCGCGATACAACACCCCCCTGAAGGAGAGACTCCGGCCATGATCAAGCGCAGCGAGGTCAAGAAGGCGCAGGAGCGCACGGCGAAAATGCTGAAGGAGGCGGGAATCGTTCTCACTCCGGAGGAGGAGCAGAACATCGAGGTCGCGGAGCTGGGCCTCGGAGAGTTGGAACGCACCGGCCTGCAGCTTGTCGTCTATACGAACAACGAACGCTACTGTGCCAAGGAACTGGTGCTCTTCCCACGCCAGACCTGTCCCGAGCACAAGCACCCTCCCGTCGGCTCGGACCCGGGAAAGATGGAGACCTTCCGCTGCCGGCGTGGCAATGTGTGGCTTTACGTGGAAGGGCCGCCAACGCCGAAACTCAGCGCCAGGATTCCCGAGGGCAGCGAAGACCATTACACGGTCTTCCACGAGGTCGAACTTGGCCCGGGAATGCAGTACACCATCCCGCCGAACACGCTGCACTGGTTCCAGGCCGGCGACGAAGGCGCCATTGTCTCGGAGTTCTCCAGCACCAGCCGTGACGACATGGATATCTTTACGGACCCGCGCATTCAGCGCATCCCGCAGGTGGAGGAGGACTGAGGCGCACGATGCGGCTTTTCGGTGGTGAATGGACACGGCGCGAGCTGGAGGCACATACGGGCCGGGTGGACCAGGTTGCCGGGGCCCGGCGCGTTCTGCTTGCGGAAGGCCCCGGTGCCGGTTCCGAGGCTGTTCATGTCCGCACGGGCGCGGGGCTTTCCCTGTGGATACACCCCTCGCGGGGCATGGATATCGGCCTGGCGGAGTTCCTCGGGACTCCGCTCTGCTGGCTCTCCCCCGCCGGCGACGTGCACCCGGCGCACTTCGACCCGTCCGGCCTGGGCTGGCTCCGGACCGCCGCAGGGGGCCTCCTCATGACCTGCGGTCTGCGCCAGGTGGGCTCTCCCTGCGAGGACGAGGGCGAGCAGCCCGGCCTCCACGGGCGCATTCATCACACGCCCGCCCGCGAAGTGAGCGTCCAGACCGAATGGGACGAGGACGAGTACGTCATACGCGTGCGCGGTGTGATGGAGGAATGCCGGCTCTTCGGCGAGAACCTGCGCCTCACGCGTACCTACCGCTGCCATGCCGGGACCAACCGGTTGGACATCGAGGACCTCGTGGAGAACATCGGTTTCCATCCCTCCCCGCTGATGATTCTCTACCACTTCAACCTGGGGTTCCCGCTCGTGTCGCCGGAGGCGCAGATTACGTTCCCGTCCAAGCAGGTTGTTGCACGCGACCGGGAAGTTCCGGTGGAGGGATACGGGGAATGGCAACGGCCCGACGCACGATACACCGAGCGTGTCTATTATCATGAGGAGCTGGAGACAGCCGTGTCCCGCACGTGGGCACGCCCGAGCGCCAGGATTTCCGTGAATAATCCGGCGTTCCCCTTTGGCGGCTCGGGGCACAACGCCCCGGTGCGGCTGGGCCTCTCGTGGACTGCGGACACGCTCCCCCGGCTGGTGCAGTGGAAGATGCCCGGCGCGGGGGCGCATGTTCTCGGTGTCGAGCCGGCCAACTGCCATGTGGAGGGGCGGGCTGAGGAACGCAGACAGGGCCGGCTCCAGATACTTGAGCCTGGCGAGTCCCGCTCCATGCGCCTGGCCATCACGGTGGAAGCCTTGAACTCCTTCTGACAGAGACTGCTATTCCTTCTCGCTGTCTTCCGGTTTGCCGTGGTAGCGCCAGTGCCAGGGCTCGGAAATGTAGCCGGTTTCCTCGACGTTGTCGGGGTAGTAGGAGCGCCTGAAGCCGAAGCGATTTGCGTTCTTTTCGAGCCACTTGCCCTGTGGTGTCTTGTCGAACGCCTGGCTGAAGGAGTGCCGTCCCTCCGGGTCTGTCAGGTCCACGGTTGTGCCGAGCTGGTGTTCGCTGTGGCCGGGAGGAGCACTGGCCCGCTGGCCGGGACCGTTGCGTGAGATGTTGCGCAGATAGATGGTCCGCTGACGGGGACCGGAGCGGTAGGCGGAGGTCACGCGGATGTCGATTCCGTCCTCCCGCGCCGCGTCGAGCATTACCGCCAGCGCCTCGGCCACCTCGCGGCGAAGCTGGTAATCTTCGCGGCCTCTGAGCGCATACTTCACGGGTATGTACACAAGGTCCGAGGGCTCATAGTCGAGGGGCAGCCCCCACCATCGGTCCACCTTCTCTGAGCCGATCGGGAGGTCGCCCTCCACTTGGTTGGAGGGGTGCACCCGGTGAACCGTGGAGCGGGAGACATACATTCCGCCACCGCCGTACCACTCCGGGTCGAGCTTGAGCCACTCCTCGTTCGTTGACGGGTGGATTTCCAACTGGGTGCCGAAGACCATGCCACCATGGGAGACTGTGCGGACGGAGTCACTGTCCTGTACGGGTGCAGCGCGGACTTCCGCCCTGTCGGCGAAGACGATCCAGGGTATCTGCGATTTGTCGCTCATCGTTTCTCCATTGCCGGGTGTGGCGAGTATCGTGCAGCAACAGGCTGCAAGGGCCGCGGCGAGCCTCGTCAATCGGGACAATGTTTTCTGCTCCGACAAAGGTGACCGGCGTCATGCGAATGCGGGCGGGCACCCGGCTCCGCCGGAGTGAAAGGATCATCCCTTGCGGCAGCTCACAAGCGCAACCTTCTCGTCGCTCGTGAGCGCCTGCATCTCGACGCGGGCGACACTGATCATCTGCGCGGCTTCCACCAAGCCGGTCAGGTCCGCGATCTGACCCGGCTTGACGACGAAGATGTCAGGGAGGACCTCCCCGCCGTCACCATAGGTGGTGAACTGCTCGATGATCTTCTGAATGGCTTGGTCAGCCTCTGACGGCGAGACGTAATCCACGCGGGCATCAGGGAGCTGGAGGCGCACGATGCCCTCCTTGTCCACGATGGCGACCGGCGTGCGGATGGTAGTGAGTAGCCCAAGAAGGATCTTCTTGTCCACTTCCGCCTGGAAGACGCGAAGCCAGCTGGAGTCCTTCTCGTTGACCTCGCGGACCCGTGCGGGATCGGCTCCCATGACGTCGGCAGCAGTGTCGCGCAGCTTTTCCGCAGGGGGAAGCGCGCCGCCGAGCGAGCGCGTCCGCAGTTCGGGCGTTCCCTGCGCGGTGGCGGTGACGCGTTTGGTCTGCCGGTCAACCTCCACCGTGACCTGTATGGAGGCAGGGTCGGCACCCATGCGCTGGACGGATTCAACCGCCTCGCGCCGGATGGACACGAGGTCCGACTCACCCGGGTTCAGGATCGTGCGCTCCACCGTGTCCTGGATGATGCCGAGCGCCACACCGATCGCCGAGATCACCTCCGTGTTCCGGGCGATGCGGTGTTCGAGCTTCATCTTCTGTGCGGTGTAGGGAACGAGCGCTTCGGCTCCGCCACCACCGCCTACGAAGGTGATCTTCCGCCCCCAGAGCTTGTGCTCGGTGAGCATTGCCTTCACGACGGGGATGACCTTCTTCGTGGAGATGTCCAGAATCCGATCCGCAAGGTCTTCGGCTTTATACCCGGTCATCTTCCCGACGGCGTCGAAGCACCGGCGGATGGAATCCATATTGCCTTTTCCGTAACCGCTAACCAGCCCAAGCATGTTGGAGGCCCCGGTTGGCGTGATGGCCAGGGAGGGCTTTTCCGCGCCGTCCACGCGCAGGCCCAGATAGTCCTCCGGGTCCTCCGGTTTCGGCTGGACGTTCGCTGCTTCCATTTCCTTGTCACCGACGCCCTCGGTGAAGGCATCGTAGCCAAGACCCGCGATGTGGGCACTCCGGGGGCCGACGTCTATCAGCTTGCCGTTGCGGACACGGGGAACGGAGCCGCCGGCGATGCCGACTGTCCGCACGTCCAGCGTCCGCACGAAGAGCCGGTGCCCGCCCACCTCGCCGTTGGTGATGATGGGCCGGCCGTTCTTGATGACGCAGATGTCGGTGGAGGTGCCACCGACCTCCAGCATGCAGCCATCGGAGATACGCTCGTACATGAGGGCCGCCGCCACACCGGCAGCAGGTCCGCTGAGCATCGTGAGGATGGGACGCCTGCGCATGGCCTCGATGTCCATGATGCCGCCGTCCGAGCGCATGACCATCAGGGCCACGTCAATGCCGCTCTCGCGCACTGCCTGCTCGGTCATGTTTGCCGTCTCCAGCATTTTCGGGAGCATGCTGGCATTGATGACGGCCGTGCGCGTGCGGACGCGGAGTCCATATAGCTGGGAGAGTGCGCTGCTTGCGCAGGCAGGCAGGCCCATCTCGATGGCCATGTCCACGACGCGCTGCTCGCGTTCGGGGTTGTCCACCCCGAAGGATTCGGTGGAGACAATGGCTTCGCAGCCCTCGCGCCGGAGTTCATCAATGGCCTGGCGGACCTTCTCGTCGCTGAACTCCTCGGTGTCTATATACCGGAATCCGGTACGGAGGAACTTGCCCTCGGAGAGCTCGATGTCGCCTGTGCGTGCCTCCCCGCGGGCCCGGATGCCGCCGGCACCGGTCGCCATGGCGACAATGCCGACCCTGGCCACGTCGCCCTCCAGGAGCGCGTTGGTCGCCTGCGTCGTGCTGTGGGCGATGAGGACGACCTCATCCGGCTGGACGCGTGCCTCCTCCAGCAGCTTCTTCATGGACTGCACGACGCCCGCTGCCACGCCCTCCTTCGCCGTGTGCGTGGTCGGGACGACCGCCTTGCCGGCAAGGTCCATCGTCGCCAGGTCCACCGCCACGGCGTGGGTGAACGTGCCGCCCACGTCTATACCGATCTTGATCCGCCGTTTGTCCGTGTTTTCTTCCATGATCGCGCGGTGTCCTCAGAAGTTGATGAATGCGGAGACGGTCAGGCCGATGATCACCATCCCCCAGACGTAGGGCAGGGTCCGCCACATGAGTGTCTGTACGTCCACCCGCAACTCATTGGCCAACCAGACGTTGTGCGTGTTCGTCGGGTCGCAGATGCCCTGGATCATGCCGACGGTGAGAATCATTGCCATCACGGCGGCGCCGGTCATGGCGTCGCCAAGGATCAGGATGGCGGCCACACCGCTGCCGAGCCCCCACATGTTCAGCGGGCCACGGTAGAGCGCCAGCGGAGCCAACACGACGAAGACGATGACGTAGAGCAGCCGGTTGCCGGGCACGATCGCATTGATGACGGGTTCGATGGAGGCATTGACCGGCCAGTCCGGGAGCCCGATCTCCGTGCCGAAGTAGGCGTACTGGCCGTCCAGGTCAGTCATCGCGCTGAGCAGGGCATCTTCTCCCGAGCGGAGGAGCGTGGTCTCGGCGCGCTCAAACTCCGCGAGATCCACCTTCACGACCAGACCGGGGGCCGTGGCGGTTCCGAACCATGCGGCCGATCCGTCCGGCGCCATGACCGCGCTGGCGAGACTGGCCTGACCTTCCTCGAGGGCGAGCACATCAGCGCGCTCGAAAGCCACAAGGTCCACCTTCACGATCAGGCCGGGGTCTGTGTCCGTTCCGAAGTAGGCGGCGGTGCCATCGGGGCTCATCACCGCGCTCAGCAGCCGGTCCTCACCTTCTTCGAGGGTGATGGCATCGGCGCGGGTGAAGTTCTCGAGATCAACCTTCACGATACGGCCGGGGGATGTTCCCGTGGCGTAGTAGGCGGTGGTGCCGTCCTGGGAGAGCAGTCCCGCGCGGATCTCGCCTTCTTCCTCGCCGAGGGACAGGGAGGCGGTGCGCTCGAAGTTCTCGAGGTCCACCTGCACGATGCGGCCCGGGAAGGTGTCCGTGGCGAACCAGGCGGTTTGTCCGTCCGGGGAGACGTGGGCCGTCCGGAGGTTGTTTTCCCCGAGCCGGAGCGTTATGGCGTCCACGCGCTCGAACTGCTCGAGGTCCACCTTCACGATGCGTCCGGGGACGGTTTCGGTCGCGAAGTAGGCGTGGCTGCCGTCCGGGCTGATTGCGGCGGCGGAGATGTTGTCCTCGCCGGCGAGGAGGACAATCTCGTCCTCCACGGCGAAGGTTTCGAGATCCATGCGAACGACCCGGCCGGGAACGGTTTCGGTTCCGATGTAGGCATACTGCCCGTCCGGGGAGACGATCGTCCCGGCGGGCAGCTCGCCGGTGGGCAGGCGCAGGCTGCCGACGCGCTCGGATGTGGCCATGTCTATCTTGATGACCCGCGCCGCGGCGTTTGCCTCCGACCATCCCGGGGGACCGAGGATTGAGTTGAGCAGGATGCCGATGCCGAGCATCAGCAGCGCAGCCGGCAGGACCGCCGAGCTGCCGTTTATCATGCATTGCACCGTCATGTTCACGGTGCCGGGCCGCAACGTCGTATAGACGGCGTACAGCAAGCCAAAGAAGAATGCGGCCAGGATCGGCATGTTGAAGACGATGATCAGGATCAGCGGCAGGATGGGAATCAGGTACGCGTACCACTTCACCTCGACGACCTGCTGGCGCCAGTGCTCCACCTTTTTCAGGTGGTCGTAGGTGGCTATCGCCAGAACAACGGCGAAGAAGGCCCCAAAGACCCCACGAACCGAATAGACAAGCCAGCGGGGTATCGCGGGAGCCACGTCCTCCGCGGCCACCTCTTCCGCGCCGGTTGCCCCCGCTCCGTTCCACCCCCAGATGAGGGCATAGGCAATCACTCCACCAGCCACCAGGGCGGTCAGGACTCCCACGATGGTGAAGGTGGTGATCATTGTCCTGGCGGACCGCAGCACACCGCCCCGCCAGAGCTCCACCACGATGAAGGTGATCCCGGCCATGGCGCTCAGGAAGAACACCATAAGGGCGAACCGGCGGACTTCCTCCACCGGGATGTTCACGATGCTCGCATAGAGCACCCAGGTCGCAGCATTCAGGATGCCGCCGACGCTGATGCCGAAGAGCATGATCCCTCCGGCCGCGACCGGCGGAACGCCCACCGTGGCCAACATCGGCAGCACCACCATCGCCACCATGATGATCGCACCAAGGCCGCCGATGCTGGTAAACAGCATGGCCACGAGCGCCAGAGCGAAAATGGAGACACCAAGCGGATTGTCGCCGATCAGCTCCGCCGCGTTCTTCACCAGGCTTTCCGCAACGCCCGACTTCTGCATCATGAAGGAGATGATGCCGCCAAACATGGCGACGATGATCGCCTCGTGCAGGCGGAAGGCGCCGGAAGCGATCACGCCCTGGTTGATGTCGTGCAGGGAGAGTTCGCCGGTGATCAGCGCGGTCGAGCCGGCGATTGCCAGCGCCATGACGGGAAGCACCAGCAACGCGGGCAGCGTGCGGGTGAACATCAACGCCGCAGCGCTGAAGAAGATGACCAGAATCACAAGGCCGACGATGAGATTGGCGTCCATGAAGCCTCCTGAGGGGACCGGTTGAAGGCGCTGGGATACCGGCGGGAAGCCGGCTCTTGGCGGCGGGTGCTGAAGCCCGCCGGCCGGGGGCGTGGACCGTTCCGGCTGGCACTCCCGGCGGGAGAAACTTCAACCTTGAAGTAATTCCGTGGGCAAGCCCGAACCACCCTCGCCCGGCCGCCTCAAGCTCGGGCACGCTCCCATCGGCCCATCATCACCAGCCCTCCAAGGATGATCGTCCGCAGCACCCAGTCCAACACCGTCGCGATGTAGAGCCCCTCGATCCCCATGCCGAAAACAAAGCCGAGAAGATAACCCGCCCCGAGCCGCGCTCCGATCGTCCCGAAAAGCTGCGCCACAAAGGGAGCAATGGTATGCCCCGCTCCCCGCAGGCCGCCGCTAAGCACCATCGCCGAGCCGATGAACGGCTGCTGCAAGGCCCCGAGGAGGAACAGCATGGCCGCCAGTGGCAGGAAGGTGCCTGCGGCGTCCTCGTGCACGAACCAGCCCACGAACCACTCCGGGAAAAGGGAGAATACGATGCCAAGGCTCCCCATGAACAGGGTGCTCAGGGTGAGGCAGATCGCAAAGGTCCGGCGGGCCGCCCGGAGTTCCCCCGCGCCGAGTGCCTGCCCCACAAGCGTGGCTGTGGCGATGGAGATGCCGAAGCCAGCCATGAAGGAGAAGCTCTCGATCCGGATGACCGCGGAGTGCGCCGCCAGCGCCTCCTCGCCGAAGAGCGCCAGCATGGCCGTGAAGACCAGAAAGCCGAGCGAGACGCCCGCCTCCTCCCAGAAACTCGGATGCGAGATGCGGAAAAGCGTCCCGGTTGAGCCTCTGACCCGCAGGCGGAAACCCGCCGGATCGAGCCGCAGGACATCCTGACGATCCTCGTGCCCCGGGTGGATCGGTACCGGCGCGGAGGTGACCTCGACCTCCTCGTCGTCCGGTGCGGGGAAGTCCACCCTCGGGACAGCGAAGAGGCGCTTCGGGCGGATGCCTTTCAGTCCCATCGCCAGGAAAATCAGGAATTCCGCCGTGAAGGCGATGGCCGTGGCAATCGCCGCGCCGAACAGCCCCAGCTCCGGGAAGCCAAACTTCCCGAAAATGAGCGCATAGTTCAGGAACACATTGATGAGGTTCGCGGCCACGGTGGTGACCATCGGCGTGCGGGTGTCCCCCGCGGCCCGGATCGCCGCGCCCATGTTGGTGCTGGCCAGCCGGAGCGGGAACGCCAGAATAACGACCTGAAAGTAAAGGACGGAGAACGCAAGGACGTCGCCCTCTGCGTTCAGGAGGGAGAAGATTCCCCCCGCCATCGGGTGCAGAAACAGGCACCCCAGACCAATCAGCAGCCCCAGCAGTGCCGAGTGGGCGAACAGCACGCAGGCGGCCTTCGTGTTGTTCTCTCCCCAGCGCCGGGCCACCATGGCGGTGGTGCCGATCTGCAGGATCCCGCCCATCGTGCGCAGGCGCCACATGATGACGCCGACGAGCCCCACCGCGGCGAGGGCGGCCGGACCCAGCGTCGCCACCATCAACGCGTCCACGAGGAAGATAATGGAAGTCGAAAGGTTCTCGATAACGGCCGGAATCGCGAGACGGACTGTCTGCCGGTAGAGTCTCATGCGATCCGCCGCGCCCCCTGAAGCAAGGCGGCCCCTTGGGCCGTTACGTTGAATAGCTGCCCGAAGACAGGGCGTTTGTCAGCAATGTTGCTGGATGTGCCGCGCCGGTGGATCTCCGGTTCCGCCCTGAGGGCACCGGGCGGGAAGCCGCGCACCATCCTCGTGCTCAGTCCGTCCCGTCATCCACCGGCACAAAACGCACGCGAAACATCTTCGGCCAGAGCTTGCCCGTGAGGAAAAATTCCCCTGTTTCGGGGTCCCATGCCACGCCGTTCAGCACGTCCATGCCTTGGCGCTCCTCGCGCGGGATGAGGTGCCCCGCCTCGATGACGGCTGTCACCCGCCCGCTACGCGGATCAATCCGGACCAGATAATCCTGCATGAAGACGTTGGCGTAGACGTGGCCACCCGCGTAGAGCAGCTCGTTCAGCCGGCGCACCGGCCGGCCCTCCAGATAGACAGGTACGACGTCCACCAGGCTGAACGTATCCGGGTCCCGGAACTGCAGGTGGTGCGACCCATCGGTCATGATGAGACGCCTGCCGTCGTAGGTCAGTCCCCAACCCTCGCCCTCGTAGGAGAACTCGTCGAGCGGATCGAAGGTCTCGCGGTCATACACGAAGGCGGTGCCCTCGTGCCAAGTGAGCTGGATCAACCGGTCGTCCACGAGCGCCAGCCCCTCGCCGAAATAGCGGTCCTCCAGCTCGACCTCCATTATCACTTCACCCGTTTCCGGGTCCACGCGGCGGAGCGCCGAGTGCCTGTAGCGGCCTGTGCTTTCGTAGAAATAGCCTTGGTGGTAAAGCAGGCCCTGCGTGAACGCGTCTGTGTCGTGCGGATAGACGGAGATGACTTCGGCGCGCAGCCGCTCCACCTCTGCTGCCGGTTCCGCTGCGGCAAGGCTGGCGAAAACGAGGGCGAAGGGGAGGGCGAAGGGGAGGCAGAGAGCGCTGATTCTATTCATTTTGATCCATCTTGGCTGATCTGTCATTCATGGCGGAGAGTTGGGCCCTTGGGCGCACAGGTCAACGGAAAGGGTCCCGTTCGGGATCGAACTCAACCTTCGCAAGGCACAGGCCGCGCGCCGGCATCATGGCGGCGGATTTCGGGCGGCCTCCCTCCACCAATGCCGTTCGCAGCTCGTCCAATGGCAGCCGGCCACTTCCCGCCGCCACGAAGGCACCAGCCATAAGGCGCACCTGATGGTGGAGGAAGCTCCGGGCCGCGATCCGGAACGTCCACCACGGGACGGCCTCACCGGTTCTTTGGTCCGTGTGAGGCGCGATGGCGGTGCACTCGTCAATGGTGAGAAAGGTCCGGGTGGCCTGACAGATGGAGGAACGCCATGCCGCCATCTCGCGCCGCCCAACGAAGAGGGAGGCCGCCGCGACGGTGCGCCCTTCGTCCAGCGCTGTCTTTGCGAAGGCAACGAAGTGCCTGGCCAGCGGCGGCACGGGCTCAAGAGCGCAAACACGGTAAAGATACGTCCTGCGCAGCGCATCGAACCGGGGACTGAAGCCATCCGGACATTCGGCCACGGCACGCACGCGGATGTCTTCAGGAAGGAGCGCGTTGAGCGTGCGGAGGTAACGCCGCACCGGCTGCCGGGAGGGAACGTTCAGCGCCAGGACCTGCCCGCGGGCGTGAACCCCTGCGTCGGTGCGCCCGGACGCCACGAAGTCCGGCTGCTCCACGCCGAGCCGGGCCACAGCGCTTTCGAATTCGTGCTGGATGGTCAGCTCGGTGTGCCCCTGACGCTGGAGGCCGTGGTAACGTGTGCCGTCGTATTCCGTCAGCACCACGATGCGTTGCAGCGGGCTGCTCAGGCCGGGGTCCGGTGTGTCGTCACCCGCCGGCATGCCAGGCCCGCACTGCCGCGTCCGCCGCGAGGCAACCACGAAGGACCGATTCGAGCCGGCCGAGAGGCACCATGTTCGGCCCGTCGCTCTTTGCCTCGTCCGGCTTGTCATGCGTTTCGAGGAAGAGGGCGTTGATTCCGGCGGCGCAAGCGGCACGCGCGAGCAGCGGCACGTATTGACGCTGCCCGCCGGTTGCCTCGCCCAGCGCGCCGGGCTGCTGCACGCTGTGCGTGGCGTCGAAGCACACGGGCAGGCCGGTCAGCTCCCGCATGGTGGAGAGCGCCCGCATGTCCGACACAAGTGCCCCGTAGCCAAAGGACACGCCGCGATCCGTGAGCAGAATATCCTCGCACCCGAAAGCGCGCAGTTTCCCGGCCACGTTGCGCATGTCCCACGGAGCGAGGAACTGGCCTTTCTTGACGTTGACGGGCTTGCCGGTCTCCGCCACCGCCTTCAGCAAATCCGTCTGCCTGCAGAGAAAAGCCGGCACTTGGAGAATGTCGAGCACCTCGCCTGCTGGGCCGGCCTCGGCCTCGGTGTGCACGTCGCTGGTCACGGGGAGCCCGGTGCGCTCGCGCACCTCCGCCAGGATTTCCAGGCCCTCCTTCAGTCCCGGCCCGCGGAAGGCACGGACCGACGTGCGGTTCGCCTTGTCATAGGAAGCCTTGAAGACAAACGGGACGCCGAGCTTGTGCGCGATTTCCGCCAGACCTTCGGCCGTCTCAAGCACGTGGGAGCGGGATTCCATGACGCATGGTCCGGCGATCAGGCAAAGTGGGCTTGCGCCACCGAGCCGTACCCCTCCCACGGCGAATTCCCTGCAATCCGTAAATCCCGGTACGGAATCGAAAAAACTGTCTGGAGATGTCGGCATGTCTGCTCCGCGCGGGGGAGATGTCTCAGGCCTTGCGTGCCGGCCTTCCGCGCGAATGGTCGGTACTCTCTCTCAGGCGGCGCAAGAGCGCATTCGCCCGCTGCGAATCACCCACCCCCCAGGTGGCACCGTCGAAACGGGCTGTGTAATACGTTTCCGTGATGCCGGCGAATTCCTCCGACAGCGGCCCGTTGCGAAGGGCGATCTTGCGGGCGAACTCCATCGGTGTCTCGGAGGGTGTGCGCTCCACCTGTTTTTCGACTTCATGAAGCAGACGGAGATAATCCTCGATGCGGCGATCTTGCGGGGCCGCGCCGAGCATGGCGGCCGAACCGCCACGGATGGTTGGCCGGAGGCGGGCACGCAGCTCCCGAAGCAGGAGCAGCCCGAGCGCTCCCGCCCCCGCGAAGCTCAGAACTGCCAGCAGGATCGGGCTGCGGCGCTCCGTCTCGCGAGGTGAACGGGCCAGCATGTCGCCCGGACTCGGAAGCCCGCCTATGGAGGCGAACACGGTCTGATAGACGCGTTCCTGCGACTGCGAATCGAAGTCAATGACGGCTCCGTACCAGGCCAGGCGCAGATTGTCCATCATGCGGCTGAACCGTCGGGCCCAAGTGTCGGGGATGCGGCCACTCCCAATTCCGACATTGGGAGTGGGGTCGAAGGACACCCAACCCATACCGATCACGTGCGCCTCGACCCATGTGTGCGCGTGCTCCTGCCGGACGACAAAGTGTCCCGGCTCCCCGTGAACCCATTCGTCCGAGGCGTAGCCGGTGACCATCCGGGCGGGGATGCCGCGGGCACGAAGCATCAGGGTCATGGCGGTTGCGAAGTATTCGCAGTGAGCCGACTTGGCCTCCGTGAGGAAGTAGCTCAGATGGTCTGACCGTCCGCTGAAGGGAATGCGCAGGCTGTAACCGTAGTTGCGTTTCAGTGCGAGTTCGATTTCCTTGGCGATCTCCAGCGGATTGTCCAGGTCCCCGGTCCACTCTGCGGCGAGGCGCGAGACCGTCACCGAATCGGGATGGTCCGGAAGCTGCAGATAGACTTCTTCCAGCTCGCGCGGCAGACGGTCGGGGTTCAGGCCACTTACCGTCGGGTTCCAGAGTCTGAAGAGCGAGTCCAGCACGCGCGCTCCGGCCGATTCTCCGCGGAGTCGCTGCCCGCTCATGACCGCAGGAGTTGCCGAAGCCTCCTCGCGGTCCGGTCCCTCGTGAGCCACCATCAGTTCATTGAGACCAATGGGGCGGTTGGCCGCGACGTTCCTCGTGAGGTAGCGCACCTGCCGGGTGGGTTGCCGTCCATCCGCGAAGCGGACGGAATGGTTTTCATCGTCCACGTGGAAGGTGGCGTTGTGAAGCGAGACCTCAAGGCGCCGTGCTCCCTCCGGCGCGAAGAGGTAGCTCGAGATATGCGGCTCCATGATGATCGCTGTTTCCTGTTCGCGTTCGTGGGGGAGCGGTTCGCGGCGCTCTTCAAACACGATATTGCGGGAGGCAATTCTTCCGGATGAAGACCTCCGGCCAAAGGTGTGGCCCCGTGTCCAGCGCCGGCCATTGTAATGGTCGACAGTAGAGGCACGCAGCCGCATGATCCCGATCCGGGGATACCCGCCCTGGAACTCGTAGCCGGTCAGCGGGTACGCACGCATGGCAACAGTCGGGTCGAGCACGACCTGCTGGGAATGCGACAGCTCAACTGAATCGGAAAAGCCCGAAGCACTTCGCGGCGCGGATGGCGCGGAGGCGAAGGGGGGGGTGATCGAGCGCGTCTCCAAGCGGGGAATTGTATAGAAAATCAGAGTCCCAGCCAAAAGAATCAGCACCAGAACCCCCGTCACAGAACCAAGGAAGCTCCGGCTCAGATAAGGTCTGGCGAGCACCTCGCTCAGGCGTGCCCTGTTGCCGGACTGGACGGTGGCGGGAGCAAACGGATCCTCCTCTTTCTGCCTGTCCCGCCGGCTGGTCAGGATCGCCCTCTCCGCGTCCTTCTTCAGCGTCAGCGTAATCAACCCACCCAGTACGAGGAAGAGATAGCCAAGCATCACCGGCGCAAACAAGAGCGCCTGCGTGGAGACGGCCGCCGCCAGCATGTGAAAGAATGAAAGGCCGAATATCTGCAGCAGGTCCCGGTTCTTCTCCCACGTCCACACCTTGTTTATCTGCAAATAGAGGAAAAGATAGACGACGGTGTAGAGACGTTCGTAGAGGACGAACCAGCCGTAAAACGAGCCGGCAAGCACAAGCCCACTGGCTCCCAGCCAGAAAAGCGGGGACAACCGGAGGCCGAGCTGATCCTTGAACAGCCTCAGGACAAAAGCCCCGAGGAACAGCAGAATTGCAGGCGTGTGGAGATGTGCAAAGTATGCCAGCGCCCCAAAGGCCCAGAGCACCGTGGCGTAGAGGAAAAAGAGAAGCGTGCGTTCCAGACTCACCGGGCACCTCCCGCGCGGGATGCACCCTCGGCGGGGACACCCTGTGGCCGTAGTGCGCTGAACAGCTCATCCCGGAACTCCTCCACCGCGAGCGGGAAGGAATTCCCTGAGCCCGGGGCGATCCCGCCCCGCATGAGCACCGGCACACGGACCGTCTTGTGCTCCGAGGAGTGTTCCGCCGGGACGGCACCAATGTCCGCAGGGTCCACCATCTCAAGGCACGCCAACGCGCGCTGGCACCGGACGAAATGGTTCGCCCCTGTTCCGAACCCCACGATGCCGGACGCCGTCCGAAGCTCCACCTCAAACCCATTCTCGCAGAACCACTCCACGGCGGATGCGGCCAATACCACCGCCATCTCGAAATCAAGCAGGTGCTGGCGCTGCAGTGCCTCGGGCATCCTGTTGTCCAGTATGACCGAAGCGCGTCGGCGCTCCTCGGCCTCATACTCACGCACCATCAGCTGCCCGCGCCGTGCGGACGTGCGCCAGTGTATGTCCCGCGCCGACATCTCGCTGTTGTACTCCCGGAGGCCGTAGAGCCCTGTGCCGCTGCCTTTTCGGTGAGTCTCCATGCCTCCCAGTTCCCCCCGGCGCTCCAAGAGACGTTTCCCCAAGGGAATAGTCTGAGGCAGGACCAGCATCTCTGCAGGCAGATCGACGGCGAGGGAGCGCTCGATGAGGCCAAACGGGAACCTCGTGGCGATCTCTACACCGCTCAGACGGTACAGGCCCCGCTTCGGGAAGACGCACTCGTAGCTTTCGCGCACCGGCCGCAGGCGGGGAGGTATTCGTTGGAGGAAGGCGCCCCCGAGAGAATGGCCGCTTGAAAGCCAGTCCCGCGCGCGAAGACCGTGGCTGGAACTGAATTTCTTGCTGTTCCGCAGCTCCAAGGCCACGTGCAGGGGTCGGCCCGCCTGCCAGACCTTCGGTAGCTCACGCCGGACATGCAGCCCGCGCATGGTATTGCCCGCCATCATCGCCGACATGATGAAGAAGGCGCACATCAGAGAGAACAGCAGGTAAAGCAGCGGCGCGCCAGTATTCAGGGCGGCCAAGCCAATCAGCAGCATCACGGCGGCCATGCACCACCCCTCCGCCGTGAGCAGAAGGGAAAAGCGCAGCCTGGCCACGTCACGCACCCTCCCCCGGATGTTTTGCCAGAGGCGGTGCGGAGCGGAAGTGAGGGCAGTTGTCATCTGTGTTTGGCAGCGTATGAATCCTGTCACGCCCCCCTCTAAAGGCAATTATGGTGCACAATTTGGCGCAAACACAAGGCGAACGCATTTTTTACCGCCATGAGCCGCCAAGCTAATCCTTGCTACCCACCCCCGCCCTCGCGTTGCTTCACTTCGCCCGCGCGAACCCGCGCCTGATGTTGCGACCTTGCACCGGGGAGCCGACGAAGTGCCCGTCATTGCCGTGGAACACCCGCTTATCGCCCATAAGTTGACGACTCTCAGGGACCGGCGGACCGATTCCAAGCTGTTCCGCGAAATTGTGGCCGAGCTGACGCTCCTGCTCGCCTACGAGGCAACGAGGGATCTTCCCACCCGCGCGCGTCACATTGAAACGCCCGTAACCGGGACACAAGGCACCGCACTGGCCAATAAAGACTTCGTGATTGCGCCGATTCTGCGCGCCGGACTGGGCATGCTGCCGGGGCTTCACACTCTCCTGCCCTCTGCTCGCGTGGCCCATCTGGGACTTCGACGGGACGAAGTGACAAAAAAACCCGCCACCTACTACTTCAACTACCCCGATCACCTCCGCAATGCGACGGTCTTTGTGCTCGATCCCATGTTGGCCACCGCCGGCAGCCTCTGTGCCGGGATTGACCTCCTGAAAGCCAACAAGCCGGAACGGATCATCGCCATCTGCCTGATTGCCTCGCCCGAGGGGGCACGCAGGGTCGAGGAGACACACCCCGAGGTGAAGGTCTTCACCAGCGCCATGGACGAGCGGCTGAACGAGCACGCCTTCATCGTTCCCGGACTGGGCGATGCAGGAGACCGGCTCTTCGGCACAAGCGCGTGAGCACTCATGAAGCCCGATCTGTTGCTTCAGAAGAAACTACTCAGGTCCCTTGGTTTCAGCTTTTTGGAGCAATCGCTGGAGATCCCCGGGGCGCCCTCGTCCGGCCAGCAGAGCCCGGGTAAGCGGGCAAACGCCGGTGCTCCTCCCCCGCCGCGGCCGGACCGGCAGAACCTTGCGCCTTTCTCCAGCCTGCCGAACCTCACGATTGAGGAGCGGAAGGAGGGGCTTGAGGCGATCGCCCGGGAGGTGGCCGGCTGTCAGCGCTGCCTGCTCTCACACGTCCGCCAGACGCCGCTTTCCGGCGAAGGGCCCTTGGATCCGGCCTTCGCACTGATCCTGGAGATTCCCTCACCCGAACAGGACAAGACCGGCCGCCTGAACGCCGGAGAGGTCGGCGGCCTCCTGGGCAGGATTGTGGAAGCCATCGGTTCCAGCCCGGAGGATTGCTTCATCACGTTCGCGGCAAAATGCCACGCCTTCCCGTTCCGTCCGCCGCACGCCCAGGAAGTCGAAGCCTGCCGGCCGTACCTGGTGAAGCAGATGGAGTTGGCCCGCCCCGGAGCGATCATCTGCTTCGGCCCGGCGGGTCTTGAAGCCCTCCTGCCCTCCGCCGTGGCGAAGGGGCCGAACGCCTCACGAGGGAAGGTTCTCGACTACCGCGGCGTCCCGATCCTCATGACCCTGCCGCTCCCGGCCATCATGTCTCACCGCACGCGGAAGAGGACCGTCTGGGAGGACCTGCAACGGCTCATCACGGCGGGAGAACGCTGAGGCACAATCCGCCTGCATGACCCCGGGTCACGAACCAGCCATGTCACCGTTCCTTCACAAGAACCACCCCTATCACCCCATCCCGCGGGCGTTTTGGATGCTGTTCACCCTGCTTGTGGTGTGGACGGTCGCGCTCGGGGGATTCGCAGTATTCCGTTATCACGAGTGGAGCGAGCAGGCGCTCGGCGTTCAGGATGGACGCATCCTTTATCAGGCGCCTGACACGCAGGAGATGAGGGGAGGCCTATTCGCCACCTTCTACGCCTCTGGCGCACTGCAGGAGCCGCTCGAATCCCGGATTGTTCCCGGGCAACTGAGCTACCGCACCGAACACGAGTGGGGCCAACTCCCGCAGGATCAGGCACTGGGGGCGCGCCTGACCGGCTGGCTGGAAGCTCCCGGGGCGGGGGACTACCAGTTCATCATCAACGTCAAGGAGGGCGCCCGCGTCTGGATAGACGGGACAATGCTCTTTGATGACTGGGACACGCTGTCCCTTCATCGGGACATGGGGACACTCGAGTTGCCCGGCGGCCTGGTCCCCATCCACATCGAATGGCACAACCGGACGCGCAACGGTTGGCTGGGCATCCTCTGGCAGGCACCCGGCGGGACATGGGAGTTCATCCCGGGAGAGCGGCTCCGGCCCGATCCCCACGTCGGGAGGCCCGAATCATGACCGCGCCGCGCCTGCCCGTGCACTCGCGCGCGTTCCTGGCGTTCTGGCTGGCCGGGCTGACACTCTTCTGGGCAATTGTCCTGGCGAATCTGGAGGCTTCGGGCAGGTCACCACATCTGGCAGCCACCTTCCGCGCCTTCATCAGCCGGGGCAGCACCGGCATCCACGAGATGGTGTGGCTCTATACGGGCCCACGGCCGGACGAAGGGGAGGTGCTGCGGGTCTTCTACCGCCAAGGGCAGGGGCTTGGTCTGGCAGATCACAATCAGACCCGGCTCGTGGCATTTCTCGGAACGGGCGAGGGCCCCGACCCGAATAGACGCTTCGGCGAGACCGGGCAGCCTCCAGCGCCCGGCTTCTTCGAGTACCAATGGGTGGACCTCCCGCACTGGCCCCATGGGGAGCGCCTATGGCTCGGGCTGAGTGCTCCGGCCGGCACGGTGGTGATGCTGGAGCAGGGCCATGTGCCGTTCGACAATCTGGCGCCGCTGACGCTCGTGCGGGGGCTCGATTTCGATGAGGAGTTCAAATCGGCTGACGAACCCTGGTTCGGATCCCTTCACGCAATGCCGGTGGTGGAAGGCGCCGGCGTGCCTTCTCCGGCCCGGCCCTTCTGGTTTCTCGGAATCTTCGCCGCGCTGATGCTCGCGCCTGTCTATCTTCTGCGGGAACACAGGCGCTGGTGGCTGGCCAACGCAGTCTTTCAAACTGTCCTGCTCTGGAAGGCGATGGAGGTCCTGTTCCCGTCCCAGTACCTGTGGGGAGGATATCATCATCATCGCACGGGGACGGGGTTTTTCTGGGCTGGACTGCTGGCAGTGCAGGCGCTGACCGTCCCCTGGGTAATGGAGGCAATCGGGCGCAAAGTGCGGGGTGTCTGGTTCCAAGCGCGCCGGCTGAAGCGGTGGACCCTGCCGGCCATGGCCATACCGGGGGCCGCCGCTGTGCTATACATGCTGGGCTCTCTCTTCCCATGCCGTGTGTTGTACGGGGACGCGTTTGGCGCTCTGGCGCTTCCCGGCTATGACTATCACAATCCCTTCGCCACCGGGCTGTATCACCTTTGGCGCGACGTGGTGGTGTGGTGGGCGGAGCAACGTGGCAGGGAGCCGGAATCTGGCTTCGCGGACCTGCGCTTCGTGGCGCGTTTCGTAACACTCTGGGCGCCGGTTTTCGCGGCCGGGGCGGGAGTGCTCGCCCATCTGCTGGCCCGTGGACCCCGCGAGTTCGTGCAGTTGTTCGCCGCGTTGCTGCTCAGCAAGACGCTCCTGACGCATTTCGGTTACGCGGAGGTCTATGGCCCTGCGGTGGCCGTCCAGGTTTGGGTGGTGGCTGCCCTTGCTTGGGGCTATCGCCGAATGCGCGTTGTCGTGCCAACCTCGCTCAGCTTTTTTGGCTATCTCTTCCACCTGAGCGGTGCGATGGCACTGCCTGCGGTCGTGGTCTTGTGGGTCCACGTGCTGCGTCACACGGGACGCCCTTGGCGTTGGCTGGCGACACGCGCGGCAGCAGTGCTCGCAGTGGCGCTGCTGATCTGGGTCAACTGCATGGCGGTGCTTTTCCTCTTCAAGCACGAAGGCGACCCCGAGTCGTTCCGGGATCACGTCCCCGCCCTGAGCGTTCGCTGGGGTGGCGAGGTCCACGACCTGCACGGCCTGGCGGTGCTAGTCGGCTCGACGGGCGAGCCCAAGGACCGGGTGTTTCTGCGGGTGGGTGAACCCTACTATATGCACTTCTATACGCTGGCCAGTTGGGAGCACCTGAGCCAGATTGCCGGAGTTGGAATCTTTCTTGGCGGCCCGGTGCTGCCGTGGTTCTTGATCGGCATTGTCCTGTGCCGGCGGAGGGCATGGCGTTCCCCGGAAGCAGCCGGGATTGCATTGGCCGGACTGGCCTTCCTGCTTTCGGCGCTTCTGCTGGCCACCAGTTTCCCATACCCCAAGGACTGGGACGTCTTTTCGATTCACGCGCTGTGGTGGTTTGCAGGTCTGTTCGTGCTCCTGTGCCGGGGTGGATTTCTCCCGGCCCGCGCGGGGCGTTGGATGCTTGCCGCGCTGTTGCTGTACCTTCTGTGGGACACGCTGCCGTGGATCCAGTACAGCGTAACCTGGGGGCCGCCAGCGGAAGAGTCGCACTTCGTATTCATCTGAGTGCGCCTGACGGAATCAGCGCAAGGAAGCAGCACAGGCAGGCACCAGAAAAGATCAGCCCCCCGTCCACAGTAGGCACGGGGGGCTGAATTCTCAGCTCGGGATGTTGACCGGGCGATTAGCGCCGGCGCAGCCGTGGATCGTCTTCCTCACCCGGTGCGCGACGGGCAAACACCTCGTCGAAGTAGTAGTCGGGGAGGTCCCAGTTGTAATCAATCTTGTCGTAGAGGGCCATCTGGTAGGAGCTCGGAGTCGGATCCTTGACGATGTGTGGCGTCACGAACAGATAGAGCTCCGTCTTGTCCTGCGCATTCTCCTGGTTCTTGAAGAGCCAGCTAAGAACTGGCAGGCGCAGCAGGTACGGCACGCCTGTTTCCGCCGAGGTGGCGGTGAATTCGCGCAGGCCGCCGAGGGCGATGGTTTCCTCGTCCTTGACGATGACGGACGCCTGAACGCGGCGCTCGTCGGTTACCGGCACGCCACCGGGGCGGTCGCCGGTGTCTATGATCTGCTCCGGCTGGATGTTCATCTGCACGTAGCCGTTGTTGGTGATCCGGGGAAGAATGGAGACCTCCGTGCCAACGTCTATAAACTCCACGGTGGCGACGGAGCCTTCGGCCGCGCTGATGGCGCTGGTGAAGGGGATCTGCCGTTTGATCTCCACCCGGGCTTCCTGATTGTTGAGCGAGAGGACGGTCGGGTTGGCGAGCGTCACTGCCTCACCGCGTGCTTCCTCCGCATTGAGGGCGAAATCAATGTCATAGCGTGTGCCGAAGACGTTCCATGTGGCGAGCTGACTGTACTGAAGCGCCGTGGCACCGGGCGCAAGCAACCCGGCACTGGCCCGGGCGGAGGGGACCATACCGACCGAGGAGGTCGTCGTGCCGGTCAACCCGCTGGTCGCCGTGCCGGTTCCCGTAGAGGTGAACCCGGAGGTGGTCGTGGTGCTTGGGAGCACTCCGGTGCCTCCGGTGGTCGTGGAGCCGGAGGTTATGGTCCGGGTGGTGGTGTCGGTGATGGAGGTTGTGCCGGTGAGAGTGCGCGTCGCGTTGGTGAACTCATTCAGGTCGAAGAAGTTGGCGTCGGGGTCGCGCAGGTGGCGCGGGTCGGTGGCCTGTGTTTCAATGCCGGTGCGAGTGCCGAAGCTCCTGCGTGCGCTCTCGGTCATGTTGACGAGGCGGAGCTCAATGAGCACCTGCTTTTCCGGGACGTCTATCTGCCGAATCAGGTTGTAGACGTTCTGCATGTTTTCCGGGACGTCGCGGATGATGAGCATGTTGTTGGCGCGGGAGACCTGCACCATGCCATCCTCCCGGTCTATGAAGGGGCGGACCGAGTCGGCCACGTCCTGTGCCGACACCCAGTTGATAAGGATCGTCTCGGTGACCGTTTCCTTCGTGGTCGCTGTGACCTGGGAGCGGGGCAGGATTCGGAGAATGCCTCCGTCCTCGATCGTATAGCCAAGATCGTTCATACGCAGGATGCCGTCGAGCATCTGGCGGAGCGTCACGTCGCGCAGGCGCAGTGTCACGGTGCGGCCGGCCACGTCCTGCGGGCGGATCAGGATGTTGAGCTGTGCCTCTTCGGCCACGGCGCGGAGTACGTTTTCAAGGGGTGTGCCCTGGAAGTCCACCCGGCTGACGGCCTCGTCCAGCCTGGTCTCCACCGCGATCGTCCTTGCGTCGGGGGGCCTGAAGCCTGGCTGCGTTTCCGGATCAACTGCCTCTGGGACGTAGAACTGTGCGAGTGGGTCGTCGCCGCTGGGCCTTTGCTGGCCGGCCCCGGTGCGTGGGGCGTCCTGCGCACCGAACAGTTCGCGGTCGCGCCCTCCGATCCGCTCATCCGTGAAGACCAGTCCTTCGCCCTGCGAGGCGAGTACCATCGTGCTCCCGTCCCCTTGCCGGAGATTGTCCGGTAGGTCCAGGGTCAGCGTCAGGGCATCGTTCTCGAGCGCGCTGGAAACGTCGGTCCACTGGCTGAGCTGGAGGGTGAGCTGTACGCCCTTTGCGCCGTTGGGCAGGGTGACTTCCTGAAGGCGTGCGCGCTCCAGGAGCCTTGAGCCGGAGACGTTCAGTCGTGTTTCGAGGTCCGGCGTCAGTTCGGCATCGGGGAGGACGGCAACGACCTGTCGTGCCTTGGCGAAATGGTTCATATCCACGGAACCACGCTCGCTCCAGCGCAGCTCTATCCGCTCGCTGGTGCCGCCGGTTTCGAAGTCCCAGCCGGTGATTGCCGGGCCGGCAAGGGCCACGGCCGGGACAAGACCTCCGGTCAGGCACGCCAGCGCCACGGACCGGGTGAGCGCAAGTCTGGTGATGGATCGCATGGAGTTGTGTGGCTCCTTGGAGGATTTCGGCAGGCTGAAGACGGTTTGGACCTAAAGTGTCCCTACGACTTCAACCACGAACTCTTGGTCCTGAAACTGATAGACGACTTCCGATTCGGTGATCTCCTTGACGACGACGCTCGAGTACCGTGGCACCCGGTCGCCGGTCCGCAGGAAATCGTTGCCCACGATGACCATGGGGTTTCTGCCCATAATGATGCCGTTTGTGTTCCTGGCGATCCACTCAGGGAGGACGATCTGTTGCTCCTCGGGTGGCGCCGGCAGGTCCGGCTCGGCCGTTTCCTCGGGCTGTCGTTCCGCATCCCGGAGTTGTTGCACCCGTGCCATTTCCTGCGGGGCGCGCTGGCCGTGCTCGGTGTTGGGATAATCCTCGCGGATTTCGCGCAGGAGATTGAGGGCCCTTTCCCAGTCGCGGTTGGCGGCAGCGATGCGGGCCTCCTCGAAGAGTTCCTCCGCCACGATCCGCGCGCGCACCCACGGGATGATCATCGGGTCCACGCCCTCGGGGTAGTAGATGAAGCGCGGCGAGTCGCCGAAGATCCGCTGGATGCGGTCCTCATCGTCGAACAGGTGGGGCGGGTCCTCCAGGTCTTCCTCGTACTCGCGCAGCCGCACGCCGCCGGGGGCGGCGATCAACTCCTCGAGTTCGAAGACGGAGGCCTCGAACGTCCTCTCCTCTTCGATCGTTCCCCCAAGCCCGTCGGGCGTGTCGAGCGGTTCAAGAGGAGCGGTTTCCTCCGTGATGGGTTCTCCCTCCCAGTCCACTACCGCCTCCTCCTGCGCCCCTGCGAGGGTCACCGGCAGGCACATGGCAAGGAGCAGACTGAGTATCCGTGTGGTTGGACGCATGGCGGGGTCTACCTCCTCGGTAAGCCGTCTCTCAGTTGAAGCTGAACGTGACAATGCCGACCTCCATGGGGTGGAGGGACGGGCGCCGGTCGCTGTTCTGCAGCCGGAAATCCGTCACGTGCATCAAGCGGTTGGGATCGCATTCGATCAGGTTCACCAGCTGTCCGAACTCGTGGTAGCGGGCACTGCCGCGGATCGTGAAGGGGTACTCCGTAAAGCGGCCACGGTCGGCGGAACTGCGGGGTTCGATTCGGGTAAAGGCAACCGCGGTGCCTTCAAAGTAGCCACGCAGCGTTTCGAAGGTGTCAAAGGGGTCCTGGTCAGCCGGCAGTCTTGACTCCACGCGGGCAAAGGCCTCCTCCACCTGCCGGTAGGTCTCGTCGTCATCGAGGAAGTTCTGGATGCGGCGCAGGCTCTGCTGATCCTGCCGGATCTGCGTGCGGAGCCTTTCCACATCGTTACGCGCCTGCCGTACCTCGTCGAAGACGAACATGAATCCCACGAGGATCAGGACGATGAGAATGGCTGTGCCGAGGATGAGCCCGGCGATCAGCGCTTGTTTTTGTTGCTCGGTCAGTTGCATGAGGTCCTTTCTCCTCGCGGGTTCTTCTCGCGCCGGCCTTCCGGCTTACTCGATCCGCAGCGGCAGTGTCTCCATCGTGAAGCTGAACACCAGGACCTCACGTCCTTCGATCTGCGAGGCGGTGGCTGGTGCCGGTTCGATGTTCGGGCTGAACCCGTCTATGAAGCGCTCGGCGCTCTCCTCGTCGTCAAAGGGGAGCGCGACACGGCGCTCCCGGATATTGGCGGCGAAAAGGGAAATCTGCTGCAGGCGCTGTGTGTCGCTCCCGCCTGCCACATAGGCCACACCGTCCATGACGAGCGTCTGGCGATAGACGGGGGCGCGCTCAATGGGGGGGGGCTGAGTGGGTGCCCCGCGTTGACCCCGGCGCTGCTCGAAGGCGCGCTGTCGTTCAAGTGACCGCTGCGTCTGCACCTCTGTCACGCGCCGGGTGACGCGAATCTCCGTGAGGAAGACGCCCTCCGGAACAATCAGGGGCAACATGTTGAGCTTTCGCGACCAGAGCAGCCGATCGGGCGGATCGAGCGACTCGGCCACCTCGATCAGCTCTTCCATGCGCTGGAGATCGAGGCGTCTTTCGTCGTACACAATTTCCATTTCCTCCAGCTCTTCGCGCAACTCGGCGGCCTCGGCACTTACCACGTTCCGCTCCGCTTGGGCGGTGCTGACGTAGTAATACATCGCCCCTCCGATTGCCGCGTTCAGAAGGAAGACGGCCAGCAGAACCCCCGTGACGAGGGTCGTGCCCGAGCTGGGTGCCGATGGACCCCCGCCGGCCCCCTGCATCATGTCCTGGGTGAGGAGGTTGATCTTGATCATCGGTCAGTCCAGCACCTTTCTCAGTCCGAGGCCGATAACGGTTCCCAGTTGTTCGCGATGCTGCTCCAGCAGCCCGGGGTCAACGTCCCTTGAGACCGTGATGTTGCGCAGAGGGTCAAACACTTCCACGGGGAGATCAAGCTCCGCCTGGAAGTAGGGAGCGAGATTCCGCAGGCGCGATGTGCCTCCGCCGGCAATGACGCGTTGCACGGTGCGCCCGCCCGACTGGCCTTCGAAGAACTGGATCGAGCGCCGCACCTCGCCGATGAGCTGTTGCAGCGCGTTCTCGACGCCCTTTGTGGCGGCGGCCTCCGCGGAGTCGTCGCCGAGGTCCGAGCCGGTGATCCGCTCCACCGTGCCGCGGATGGTGCTGATGAGCGCGTCGTCCTCGCCAAGCTCGTCCTCGTCAGGCATCGGATCCCCTGCGCCGACGGCGACCTTGAGCTGCTCGGCCTTGCCGAACGGAATCTGGCAGCGCTGGGCCACGCTTTGGGTGAGCGTGTTGCCTGCCACGCCAACATCGCGCGAAAACCGTGACGTGTTGCCCACGTAGATATTGATGCTGGATACCTCGGCGCCGATGTTCAGCAGGCAGACGCATTCCTCAGCGGAGGGCTGATAGTTGACCTCGAAGCAGTTCAGGAAGGCGAATCCCTCCACGTCCACGATGATCGGGATGAGGTCTGCCGCGCGAAGCAGCTGCACATGCTCGCTGACAAGGTCTTTCCGGGCGGAAACCAGCAGCACATCCACCTTCCCTTGCGTGGAGCTTGGACCGAGGACTACCGAGTCCAGATTCACCTCGTCTATGGAAAAGGGGATGTACTCTTCAGCTTCCCAGCGCAGGGCGTTCTTGAGCTCCGCCTCCGGCATGTCCGGCAGCTGGATGTAGCGCACGATGATGGATTCGCCACTGACCGCGGAGACGGTGTGGCGGGTTTTGATGCCGGACTGCTGCATGGCGCGCTGGATCGCCCCGAGCTTGAGCTCGAAGGGATCGGAGTTGCCAGCCGCGCCCCTGTCACCGCCGGGGAAGACGTCCGCCACTCCAAGGTGCAGGAGCTCCAGTTTGCTCCCGGCTTTCCGGAGTTCGACGGCTTTCACTTGGTAGGAGCCAACGTCTAGGCCGGCTGCTTTTCTTCCGCCACCAAACATAATTCACGTGCCTCGCGAGCCGCGGTGCCCCGATATCGGAGGGCTGCCGCTGTGTCCCATCGCCCTTTATTGGGAGGACGGGTTATTCTGGCGTCAAGCGCTCTGCTGGATTGCCTTTTGCCGATCGCCGGCGGGAAAAACTCCCTAGCATCTGTATCGTTCAGCTAAAGGGGTAGGGCTGAGGTGCAATCAGCCGCAAGGAAAAACGAGGGACGTTCCAAGGCGTTTTCCCTTCGTGGCTCCTGAGTGGCGCCTGCGCGTGGCCGACGTCCCGGGTATCGTGTTGGAAGAGAGGAGCCTTGCGAGCCGGACGGCGTCAGGCACTTTGAGCCCAAACCGGCAGAAATCAGGCTCCCGCGGGGAACCCTCTCAGGCCTCAGGGGGGCAATTCTTCGGGTGCTCCTTAGCCAGCGGGGTCCTGGGCCTTCCCATCTTCACTTTTCTCAGTCGCGGACCTGTGCCGCGGTAATGATTGCCACTTGGGCGATATCCTCCGGTCCGGCACCACGGGAGAGGTCGTTCACCGGCCGGGCGAGCCCTGCCAGGATGGGGCCGTAGGCCTTTGCTCCGGCAAGGCGCTGGGTCAGCTTATAGGAGATGTTGCCCGAGTCCAGGTCCGGGAAAACCAGCACGGTCGCCCCGCCGGCCACGGAGGATCCCGGCGCCTTGTACTTTGCGACGCTCGGAACAAGGGCCGCGTCGGCCTGCAGTTCCCCGTCCACCTGCAGGTCCGGCGCGAGACGGCGCAGGCGGTGCACCGCGGCACGGACTTTCTCCACCCGCGGGTGCGAGGCACTGCCCCAAGTGGAGAAGCTCAGCAGCGCAACCCGGGCGTCGAAGCCGGGGATCAGCTCCCGGGCCCCGTGAACGGCCGAGATGGCGATCTCCGCCAACTGCTCCTCGGAGGGCTCGGGGATCACGGCGCAATCGGCAAACACGAGGATGCCTTCGTGGCCAACGTGGCTGTCCGCCCCGAAAGACATGAGGAAGAAGGAGGTGACGACGGAGTTCCCCGGGGCAGGTCCGACCATCTTGATGGCGGCGCGCAGCACCTCTGCCGTGGAGGTCCGCGCCCCTGTCGTCATGCCGTGCACGTCGCCAATGCCGACGAGTCCGGCGCCGAACAGGACGGGGTTGGAGAGAACGGCGGAGCGCACCTGAGCGTCCGTCAACCCTTCGCGGGCACGGCGGCGCTGGTAGTGAGCCACTATTTTCTCGAGGCCGGAATATTCGGGAGCATAGACGGTTCGGGCTGCCGAGAGGTTTAGACCAAAGGCCTGACCGGCGGCCAGCAAGTCCTGCCGCCTGCCTACCATCACGGGCTGGATGGCACTTCCCTTCAGGAGAATGTCCACGGCACGCAGCGTCCGTTCGTCGGTCGCGGCCTCGGGGAGGATGATCTCCCGTGGCTTGCGGCACGCCATCTCCCGGATCGTTTCCATCACGGGGGTCTTGCCCATATTGGCCTGCACACTCCTGCGCACGAAAAAGGAGTCGGGGGACCGGAATGGTGGGGTTTCCCGTTTGCCCGGAAGACGGTTCCCGCAAAGGCTTGTCAGGACAAGCGCAATTCCAGCCCCGATAAGGAGACAGCCATGACCCCCTCACCCTCGAGACGTCCTGCCTCCTGCCATGTCGTCACCGTGGGCACCAGCCCGTCGGGGGCCCAGGGCACCGGCGTGGTGGAAGCCCTCCTGCGCGAGCTGGCGAAGGAGAAGCCTGGTTTCCTTGTGCTTCTTGCGACGGAGGACTCCACCGAGAACAGCGAGCGCCTGCGGGAAGGGCTGGGTCTCCGGCGCGAGGACGTCAGGGTCAGGTTCGTGGGATCACCGCACTCGCTGGATGACGTCTATCAGGCCGCAATGGAGGAGTTTCAGCGCCTCGAGGCCGAGGGATTTGATCCCGAACGCATCGTCCTCCACTACACGGCAGGAACAAAGGTCATGAGCGCCGCCGCCGTTCTTGCCGCCATCCATCGCGGCATCAGGGCCCTTCACTACCTCTACTCCCCGGGCCCGCGCGCGCCCTCCCGCCTTGTTGTCACCCGTCCGGAGGCCATCATGGCGGAAACGGACGCACGGATGGCCGTGGCCCTGGTCCGCGAGCTCCGCTTCCGGTCCGCCGCCGAAAGGCTCTCCCGGGTCGGGACGAAGGGACTCTCCGAGGCCATGGCCGCCAGGATTAGGACGCTGAGCTCCCTCGCCGAAGCCTTCGCCGACTGGGACACCTTCCGGGTCAAGGAGTTCCTGGCGCGGTACGGAAAGATCGAGGACGCCGTGAGGGAGGATCCCCAGCTTGCCGAGTTCGCGCTGCCCCCTGAGACGCTGGAACCGCTGACCAAGATCGCCGGATCCGAGGAACGAGATGGCGACTACCCCGATGAACTGCTGCTGGATCTGATGAACAACGCGGTCCGCCGGCTCATCGAGCGCCGCCACGACGACGCGCTCATCCGCCTGCACCGCGCCGCGGAGCTCTACGCGCAGGTACTGCTGCTGAATGAGTACGGCATCCGCACGGACGACGTGGAGATCCGCAAGGTCCCGCCCCGCTACCGCACCGCTTTCGAGGCCGAACGCCGGCTCGACGACGCGACGATCAAGCTCGGCCTCCGCCGAAGCTACGACCTGCTGGATATCCTCGGGCACCCCATCGGCGAGGCGTTCCGGGAGAGCAAGGCGCTCCAGACCACGCTCAAGGCCCGGCGCAACCTGGTGCTGGCGCACGGAACGCGCCCTGCAAGCCTGCAACTCGCGCTTGAGTTCTTCCGCGCCGTGGAACGGCTCATGCGCCTACGCATGGGGGACCTGCGCAAGCGCATGAAGGCCCTCCAATTCCCGTGGATAGACAACGAAAAGGTGCTGCGCTCGCTCGCCCGCCGCGCCCCGGGGAGCGGGTGACGATCCCACAAGGCCTCAGAGCCCTGGCCCAGCCGCCCAGCGAAGCGGCCGGGTCAGTTGTTCAGGTTCATCTCCTCAACCTCAGCCGGGACTTCCAGCTCGAACTCGCCGTTTTCCATTCCCATGAGCACCAGGAACTCAAGGTAGGCGATGGCGGGGTATTCGAGGAAGCGCTCCCGGCGTTCGGCGATCAGATCGAAGTTCTCCTGCGGGACCGTCTCGCGGAGGCGGCGGAGCTGCTCTATGGCCTCCTCGACCTCGAGCCGGTCCTGCTGCTCGACGGTGCCGGTCTCGTCGAGCGTGCGGTTGACCTCCTCGGCACTGCCAATCAGCTGATCGAAAATGGACTCCATGCGCTCGTCGCCCGCCTCGGCTCCGAGAAACATGGTGAGGTAGGAGGTCTGGATGATGTAGCCTGCCTCACGCAGGGACATCTGCCGCGCGTCGAGGGCCGACTCGATCGTCTGGGTGGTGGTCCCCAGAAGCCCGAGCATTTCCCGCAGAAACTGAAGCGGGTTCATCTGCTCAACCGTCTCCGGCTCGCCCTGAAGGAAGGCGCGCGCGATCTCGTTTCGCCGTGTCAGCTCCTCCACAACCTGGGCGCGCGCGTCGAGGTAGTCGTCGAGACGGACCGGATCGAGGGTGCGTTCCTCCGGCAGTTCGTATGGATACCTCTCGTCAAGCTGCGCAAGTGCCTCGAAGGACTCCGCCCAACCACTCACAGCCCGGCTGACCTGAAAAGAAAGCCAGAAAAACCCTCCACAACAGACTGCCCCCACAATCAGGATGACTGCTCCGCAGCCGATCAGTAACTTTTGCATCGCTCACCGGATTCCTTTCCAGAGACTCTTCCTCTGTTCCTTGCAAGCCCGGCAATCTGGGGCAATTGATTCATCCACACTTTTGAGGTTTTTTTCCGAACCGATGACTCCTCCCCCACCCCTCGTGAAGATCTGCGGCCTGACGCGGCTGGCCGATGCGCTGCTGGCCGCTGAACTCGGCGCCTCCTACTTCGGCTTCATCCTGACTGAGAAGAGCCCCCGGCACCTGCCGGCCCGCTTCGCGGCCGATCTGCTCCACGCCTTCCGCAAGAAGCACCCCGCCGGCCGCTGGGTCGGTGTCTTTGTGGACGAGCCGGCCGAGACCATCGTCAACGCCGCACGCCAGCTCGACCTCTTCGCGGTCCAGGTGCACGGCCCCGTCGAGCCATTGCTCGATGATCTCCCCCCCGAGCGCATTATCCCGGCCATCGCCATGAAGGATGCCGGAGATGCCGCCCGCGCCTCGGCTTTCGACAACGAGCACTATGCCATCCTTGCCGATGCCTTCAGTCCGGTGGCCCACGGCGGAACCGGCAGGCAGTTCGAGCATCGCTGGGTCCAGCCGCTCTTCTCCACCCGGCGCGTCTTCGTCGCGGGAGGACTGAAACCCGGCAACATCCGGGAGGTGGTGAGTGCCCTCAGGCCGGGACCTTACCCGCACGCGTTCGACCTGAGTTCCGGGGTGGAGGAGTCGCCTGGCGTCAAGGCTCACGACTTGCTCCGTGATTTCTTCACCAATTTCCGCGCCGCCATCGAGGACAGATGAACGGCGCACTGGCCATGAACGCCGCCACCGCCGCGGCCGAAGGCTTCCTTGCGGCCGTATTCACCGGGGCCGCCGTGGCTTGGCTGTTCAACAACGTGCTGACGCGGCTGCGGGAATCGCCGCTCAAGAAAGTGGCGCCGCTGGGGTTGCTGCCGCTGGCGGCGCTGGCGGGAGCCGCTCATGCCTGGGCGGCGTTCCATGATCATGCGCGGCTGGGAGTGCCCGTCTGGCTGGGACTTGGCATCCTGCTCTGGTGCGGCTTCGACGCGGTGCGTGAAGTGCGGCGGAACAGCGGGACGACCCGCTGGACGGTGCGCACCGGGCTGCCGTCCGTGCGGGAGCGGGAACTCTCGGCCTACATCCCGCGCCCCGTCCTGAGGCTGCTCCCGCTCAACCGTCCCGGGCACCTGCGCTGGAGCCGGACCGAGCTGCGCCCGTCCACCAGCAGGCCGGCGGTTCCACCAGTGCGCATGGTTTTCCTGGCGGACTTTCATCTGCACCCGTTCCTGAACACGGATTTCGTCCGCGAAGCCATCCGCATAGCGCTCGATTCGGAGCCGGACGTGGTGCTACTGGGGGGCGACTTCGCCAGCAAGCGGGCCCAGCACGGTGAGGCCGCGGCGCTGCTGCGCTCGTTCAACTGGCCGGAGAACACCTACGCCGTGCGGGGTAATCACGAGTTCTGGACGGATCCCTCCTACTTCGCGCGGACGCTGCAGGAGGCAGGCATCCAGATCCTCACCAATGAATGGCGCCGCGTCAGAACGGCAGCCGGCGCGGAGATGCTGCTCCTCGGCCTCGAAGTCCCCTACGTGCCGCTGACCTCCCGGGAAGAGGAACGGCTGCGGGCACAGGTGCGCACGGCGGAGGACGAGGCGGGCCGCCTTCCACGCGTCGCTTTGGTTCACACACCGGAGAGCTACGCCCGCGCCGCCGCGATTGGCTGTGATCTGGTGATGGGGGGACACACGCACGGCGGGCAGGTGCGCCTGCCGCTGTTCGGGACGACGATTTCCTCCTGCTCCGTCCCCCGCCAGTTCGTGTACGGGATGGGCCGCATCAATGGCACGGTCACGCTGACAACGAACGGGCTCGGCGCCTACTACGGCATCCGCTGGCGCTGCCCACCGGAGGTCAACGAGGTGGTCCTGCAGGGCGGCTGACCCCGGGGGGGGGGTGGTTTCTTCTCGCGCCCCGTGGCCCCCCGCATGTCTAAAGGACCCGCCACGGTAATCGCCCCGTGGCGAATCCCTGCGGGAGAGACCCCCATGCCCCGACCGCCAATCCTCAAGCCCGTGGATTTCCAGGCCATCTTCAAGTCCGCGGCCACCTACCGCCAGTGGCTGAAAGCCGCGGAGGATGCCCGTCACGTCCAAATCATGGAGAAGCTCCGCAAGGAACACCAACTGGAGCCTCCGGTGCGGGCCCGTCTGGAATCCATCACCCGGACGGTCAATGTGCTGGTCTTCGCGGAGGACTGGTGCGGCGACGTGCACCGCCATGTGCCAGTGCTGGAGAAGATGGCTTCCTTCTCGCGCCGCGTGCGGACGCGCTACGTGACCCGCGAGGAACAACCCGAGGCGTTCAAGCGCTTCCTGACGAATGGCGGCGAGGCGATCCCCAAGTTCGTCTTCCTCAATCACAAGTTTACCGAGTGCGGCAACTGGGGCGCCATGCCGGAGGAATGCCGCCGGCTGATCTCGCGCGGAAAGGCCGCCGGTGACGTGGCCGGGGCCCGCAAGCGCATCGCGGGCATCTACGAATCGGACCCGAACTGTGAACTCACCGTCCGGGAAATCCTCGAACTTCTCGACATTGCCACCTGCGAGGTTCCCTAGGCGGGCCTCATCACCCGCGTACCCATGGCGATCGGACCAGCGGACTACTTCTCCGGCAGAGCCCAGACCTACCGCCGCGAATCCGAGGGGTGGCTTTGGGGCAGGCTGCGGCGCATCGAGCTCCGCGCCGTGCTGGAATTGCTCCGGCCACGCGAGGGTGAGCTCATTCTCGACGCCGGGTGTGGCGGCGGGTACTACAGCGAGGCGCTGATGCGCGAGGGGGCCTCCGTTGTCGGTACGGACATCAGCCGGGAGATGCTGCGCCAAGTCCATGGCGCCACGGGCCTGCCGGTTTTTGCGAGCGACCTTGAGCATGCCGCTGCCCGGCCGGTCTTCGACGCGGTGGCCAGTCTGGGGGCGCTGGAGTTCTGTCAGTCGCCCGGTGAAGCCGTGCTCGGGATGGCCGGGGCGCTTCGCTCCGGCGGCGGACGCGTCGTGCTGATGCTTCCCGCCCGGGGCTGGGGAGCACGCCTGTATAGATACTACCACGCGCGGCACGGTGTCGCCATCACGCTGTTCTCCGTCCAGGAGCTGAAACGCATGGCAGAATCGGCGGGGCTGCGCATTACGGAGGCCCGCAAGGCGGGCTTCAACCACGTGGTCCGCATGGAGCCGGCCGGGGAAGCGGGGATGCGATGAGCCGCGGCGGAATCCGCTCCTACCCTCCGTCCCCCCCGCCGGTTGCGCGGTGGGAGTGGATCGCTCTTGCCATCCTCCTGGTGGTGGGCGGGTTTCTTCGTCTGTACAGGCCGGACCTGGCGTACTTCAACCTGCACGTGGAGCGCGACCTTTACCGCGCCCTGCAACTCCTCCGGCTGGACGAGATACCGCTGCTTGGCAGCGAGATGCAATACGGCGGCCGTGTCTTCGGCCCGCTCGTGTACGTCCTTTACGCGATCCCGCTGGCTGTGTCGCACTCGCCCGTCGTGGTGGGATACTTCATCGGGCTGCTGAACACGGGCTTGCTCGTTCTGACGTGGTGGTTTGCCCGGCGTTACTTCGGACAGCCAGCCGGCATTGCGGCGGCCGCCACGTATGCGGTCTTTCCCCTGGAGATCGTGCAGCTTCGTTTCCTCTGGAATCCGTGTTTTCTTCCACTCATGGTGCTGGGGATGTACTGGTGCCTTTACAGGTACCTTATCCTCGAGAAGAAGTGGGCGCTGGTGGGCGTGACGCTCTTTTTCGCGTTCGCCCTGCAACTGCACTTCTCCATCGTGATGACGCTACCGGCGATTATTCTGGCCCTTGTATGGAGACGGCGGATGCCACCAGCGCGGGTGGTTTTGGCCTGCGCGGCTCTGCTGTTCGTGCTCTTCCTGCCCATGCTCATCAGCGAGATCCGCGGCGGAGAGCCGAACATCCGGGAGGTATTGGAGGCGCCCGAATCACGCCGCGGAATGGTTGAGCGCCACCTGCCCAACCCGAACGCGTGGCGGAACCTGCTTCACGTGGTCACATTCGACTGGCACGAGAACCCCTACAGGCTGGGCTTCACGTATCTTTACCCGCTCCGGGAAGCGCTCAGGGACGGGCTGGGCGGGTGGTTCCATCCGCTTCAGGGATTGGCGGTGCTGGTGGGGTTGCTTCACTTTCTCTTCTGGCTGTGCGGCATCCTCTATATCATCAACAATGCAATTGCCTACCGCCGCAACGCCTCGAAGTGGCTACCGGATCACCGCAGGAGTTGGAGGAATGAGGTGCTTGCGGGGCTGCTCCTGCTGGCGTGGCAGTTTGCGCCGCTGCTTTTCCTGACGTTCTTCAACTATCACAATCCGATCAGGTCCGGGGCGAGCGCCCTCATCCCGATCCGCTACTACCTGATCACGTTCCCTGCACCGTTTCTGCTTGCGGGGATCGGTATTTCGCGTCTCTTTTTCGATGATGGCTGCCCCGTCCGCCGGATGAAGATGGCCCTCGTGCCCCTCTCCCTGATCTTCGCCTTCTACGCCGCGGTTTCGGGTGCCCACCTGGCCAACGTCAGCCGCACGGGCGTGGGGCTCCCCTACCTGTTTTACCATGCGCCCTCACTGGAAAGAATGAAGGAGGTCCGCGAAGTCCTGCTGGACGATTTCCGGATCACGGTGGACGACTACTACGAGCGCGTCTATACATGGAACGTGTTCCAGCCTCTGGCCGGCGAGGCGACAATGGACTACCTGATCACCCAGGACGCACGGGGATACGAGAATCCCGGGCTTGCGGAGGGCCGCAGCGTCCTCATCTGGGGACCCGTGACCGAGGGTCCGCCCGGCCTAGACCCACCACCGGAAGAGGAGTGGCAGTTGCAGCTCCCGGAGGCCGGCCCGCGGGAAGTGGAGCACCGTGAGGTAGGCCGGCTGCGCATCCTCCTTCTGGAGGGTCCGGTTCCCGACAGCCACCCCTTCGATCCGGTGGCGAAGCGCAATTTCTACTATCGCGAGGAGCGCATGAGGTTCCTTGCGAGGGATTCGGCCCGATGAAGACTCCGAGGTTCCTTTTCTGCATTGTGGGAGTCGGTGCCGGAAATACGACGCGGAACCTTGCCATTCT
>SLOM01000158.1 GCA_007132505.1 Candidatus Sumerlaeota bacterium | reverse complement strand
TGGTCATGGGCCGCGCCCGCATGGGCGACATCCCGGTCGCGCTCGCCGTCATGGACTTCTCCTTCATGGGCGGGTCCATGGGGTCGGTGCTGGGGGAGAAGGTCACCCGGACGATGGAACTCGCCATCGCGGAGCATATCCCCTGCATCAGCATCACCAGCACCGGTGGCGCCCGCATGCAGGAGGGCATCCTCTCGCTCATGCAGATGGCCAAGACCTCCATCCTCTGCGCCAGAATGGAGGAGGAGCGCATCCCCTTCATCAGCGTCCTGGCGGACCCCTCCACGGCCGGGGTCATGGCCAGCTTCGCATCGCTTGGCGACATCATCATCGCGGAGCCGGGTGCCTATGTCGGCTTCGCCGGCAAGCGCGTCATCGAGCAGACGATCAAGCAGCCCCTCCCGGCCCACTTCCAGACCTCGGAGTTCCAGCGCGAGCAGGGCTTCGTGGACATGGTGGTGCCGCGCAAGGAACTGCGTGCCACCATCGTGCGGCTGCTCGCCATGCTGACCGGCCGACCGGCTGCCGTCCTCCCCGAGGACCGGAACGGCGCGCCCGAAGAGGTCTCCCCCATACAGGTCAGCTCGGAAGGATAGCACACCGCCCGGGCCACATTCCACCTCTCAGAAACGTAAAAAGGCCCGGACCATCGCGGTCCGGGCCAGTGACTTCATTGGGGTGGCGGGGCTGCTTACCAGCTCGACTTGGTCACCCCGACGATCATGCCTTGATGGGCGAGACTGCGGAATTCGTTCCGCCCGAGGCCGAAACGCCTCAGGACGCCCCGTCCGCGCCCCGTCACTTCGCAGCGGTTGCGGTAGCGCACCGGCGAGGCGTTGCGTGGCAGCTTCTGCAGCTTCACGAAGGCTTCCATCACCTCTTCGGGAGAGGCGCTGGGGTCTATGACCTTTGCCTTAAGTTCCCTGCGCTTCTGGTCATAGCGCTTGATGAGCTTTGCGCGTTTCTTGTTTCGTGCGACGACACTGATCTTTGCCATGTGGGTAGAAAGCCGGTCCAAACGTGTGATTTGGCCCGCGCACTGCGGGCGGAGAGGGATTAGCGGGACCGGCACCCCCGCTGTCAAGCGCGAAGGCCGGATTTTGCAGGCCCATGTTTGTCAGGGCGTGTGGCTGCGCGCTCCCGTGAGCACCTGCCCGTCCGGCAGCGTGGCCCGGACCTCCCAGCGGTTCGGCCGGAAGCGCGGCAGCTCGTCCGGCACCCGGGCCTCCCAGATGTGGCGTGCGGTGACCGAGCCGACCAGCGGCTTGCCGTGATTGAAAGGCCCGTCGAACAGTGCCCGTGCCAGTGGGTCGCGCTGGGGATTGAACTCCATGGGGCGCCACTCGCCGCCGTTCAACCGGTACTCCACCTCGGAGTCCGGAAACGCGTAATAGACGTTCGCCAGCAGCGTGCGTCCCGGTTCCTCGCCGTTCTGGTGCTGGCCGGGCGGGTGGATGGACATCTGATGGCTGGAGGGCAGCATGCCCCCCTTGTAGCGCAGGGTGAAGTCAGTCCCGTCAAACTCCGCGATGGTATAGCCGGGCGGCACGCCGTCGGACTGAAGTCCCAGCGGGATCCCCGTGTGGTCGCGCGGCCCGCTCCACCAGGAGCCGGAAACCGTCACGGCGGTCAGCTCCTCCCACGGCCCTTCGCCTTCCCAGCCCTCCTCCGGGCCTAGCCGGCCCCGCATCGCCGTGTGCGTGTGCCCGCTCAGGACCAGCACGCCGGGATGATCCACGAGCATCTCCATCATTTCATCGAGCCCCGGCAGGCGCCGGCCGCTGGCATGGTGGTAGGCCGGTCCGTGCATGCAGATGACCACGAGCTTGTCCGTGCCCGCTGCGGCGAGATCATTTCGCAGCCACTCGAGCTGATTCTCGTCCAGTCCCGTGTGGTAGCCGCCCCCGTAGCCACCGTCCTCGCTGCCCCGCCACTTGATGTTGTTCATGGAGACGAAGTGCACGTCCCCCATCTGCCACGAAAAGTCCACCGGCCCGAAGTAGCGCTGGTAGGTCTCCGTGCTCGTCTCGTTGTCTGGTGCGTCCCGGTTCAGATCATGGTTGCCGACAACGTGATAGAATGGAATCCCCACGGTACCGATCACCTGAATGTAATCCGGGAACATGTTCAGGTGGTCGAACATGATATCACCCAGCACGACCGCGAAACGCGCCTCCGTGCCGATCAGCTCGGAGAGCACCTTGTCCTGCATGTGGTAGAGCTCATCGTAGCTCTCGGGCTGCGGGTCGGCAAAGATGATGGCCTTGAACTGGTCCGGGTCGTCCGCGGGAATCATTGGGAAGTCCACACTCTCGGGTAGCGGCCCGGTCGGCTCGACCCCGCGGAAGTAAAGAGCCGGCGACCCTTCCGGTTTGTGGATGTAGTAGAACTGGGGAATGTTGTTCTCGGAAAGCGGCACGTCGTACCCGGAAGGCTTCGTCACGAACAGGATCGTATTGTCCGTGACGGGGAGCTCGTAGCGCCCCTCCTCGTCCGTCAGCACCACATCCAGCCCGTTTGAGACCGCCACACCGGGAATGCCCGGTTCGTCCGTGTCGTGCAGACCGTTTCCGTTTGTGTCCTCGAAGACCACACCGGTGGCCATCTCCTGCGCATGGAGGGTTGCCGGAAGCGCCAGCAGTGTTGTAAGAATGCAGGCCGGCAGCCGGCCAATGATTCTTGAAGCCATTATTTTCACCGAGTTCCCCCTAATGAGTCTTGCTGCCATTTCCGCCCCCACCCCGCCCGCTGTAGCTGCTCAGGTCAACAAGACTTGAGGCCCGGAACGTGATTCGTTGCTCATTGCGGATGTTGGTCCCGGATCGTCAGTGAAATAACCACACATCCCGAGACGCGCGTGGCGGTTGTGTGGTCACCGTGACCTCGGAGAGTTCCTCTCCCAGCACCCGCAGGCGGTAGCCGTGGGCGGGGGCGGAATACGAATCCACTCTGAGGTCCGGCACGCTGGATTTTAGCCCGGTGAAGCAACGGGGCGCATACTTTTCACTCGCCTTCACACGGCTATTCTCATCCGCCGAGGCCCCGGCATAGCCATGGTCTCCCCCGACAATACGCACGAAATTCCAGTTCCCCATGGTTCGGTGGACGGGCGAGATTTGCTCGAGCTCCACTCCTGAGGATGAGGAGAGTCTCTCCTTGTAGTCCATGAAGTGCTGGAAACTCACGAGGGGGTCGGCATCACCATGAAACATCCAAACTGGAGCCTCCAAACCAACTGGTCGGCCGGAACTCTTCGCGTGGAATTGCGGCGATCTGAGCGAACGCTCGCCCCGATACCGGTCCCACTGGCTCTCAGGCAGGCTCCCCCGGCTCTCCGGAAAGCGAAGATTAACGTTCCAGCGGGTCAGGTAGCCCTCCTCCATGTCGCTCGCCACGGTGATCCGGGTGATAGCGGCGTGGACATGGGCTTCGGCCCACAAGTGGGGGGCGGTGTGGAGAGCCTGAAGGGCAAGATGCCCGCC
>SLOM01000028.1 GCA_007132505.1 Candidatus Sumerlaeota bacterium | reverse complement strand
GGTTCAGGACTTTTCGGTTCTTCTGCTCGAGAGGCCCTGATCCCATGTGTTGTCCGGTGCCTCCCGCAGGTACGGACTCAATCGTACCTGCGTAGAAGTGAATACAACCGATGGTATTGTATGATGTATTGTTGCGGCGCCCGCCTGGATCGGCCTTGCCGCGTCAGGCGTGCGTCATGCGGGAGCCAACGAGAGCGGCGTCCAATTCCTCCCAGCGTTCGAACACACGCCAGACGTTCTCCGGCCGTGCCCCGAGGCCAAACTCGCACTGCGCGATCACGCCGCCACCGTGGGGGGCGCGCAGGTGCTCCCACATGGCGTCCACGGCGCGCTCCACAGGCTCCCGCGAGGGATGCGGAAGAATGCTCTGCCTGTCTATCTCGCCCCAGAAGGTGATCCGGCCCCGGAACCGCCGGCCGAGTTCCTCAACTCCCATGCAGAAGACTTGGGAGTTGATCGCGTCCACGCCTGCCTCGATGAGGTCCTCCATGATGGGGAGGATGTACCCGTCGCTGTGCATGAACAGGCGCTTGCCGTGTTGGTGGGCGAGGGCGGCATAGTCCGCGTAGAGCGGCTTGAAGAGCTTGCGCCAGAGGTCCGGCGAGATCAGGAGCGCGTTCTGCGAGCCCCAATCGTCAATGACGAAGAGACCGTCCACCTTCGTCCGGGCCCAGACCTCCAACTCCTTCAAGTGAAACTCGTGCAGGTGCCGCAGCGCCTTTTCGGCGGCTTCGGGTTCCTCAAGAAGCTCCACGAAAACGGTCTCGGAACCACACAGAAACTGGAGCCTTTCAAAGGGCCGGACCACTGCTCCCGGCAGGTGGAATTCCTCGTGCGCCGCGCAGTAGCGGTCCACCTCCTCCGTGTTCAGGGAGAGGAGTTCCTCCGGCAGGGGGTAGTCCAGCACCTCTGCGACACTGGAGAGCGGCGGTGTCTTCACCTCGCCAATCTGGCCACGCTGGCAGTTCTCGAAGGGACATCCCCACTCGTCCACGTAAGTCCCGGGTTCCCAAGGGTTTCCGCTGGTCCTCGGAGGCGTGCGGTAGACCGGCGGGACGTGCTTTATGTCGTCCGGGAAGCGTTCCCGGATGCGGGCAAGCTCCCCCGGATGGTGGATTTCGGGCCAGGAGAGGGTCCAGAGCTGGCGGGGGGTGCGTGGTGTGTCTTGAAAGTCGAGTGCTGCCTGGACGATCTGGCGGGGTTTCATGTCCGTTGGCTCCATGTTGCAACCGGTTACATGCAGCCCCCGCCCGGCGGCAACGAAAACCTCCACCCTCCCGCTCCAAGTTCCGCAAACGTGAACCGGCCCACCCGCACATGGCAGGTGGGCCGGAGTCCTGGGCGCAGGGAGAGCACCCTCGTGGCACGGTCCCTCAGAAGACGGACCAGCTCTCCACGACGGTGGGTTCCTCAAGCTCGAAGAAGTCGAGAACACGCGACATCAGCTCGTTGCGGTGGTCCTCGCTCTCGATCGTCTCGAAGGGAAAGCCCATGTGGACGAGCTTGTAGGCTCCGTCGTACTGAACCGCGGCGACGGGGCTGTCGGGCAGGTCGGTGTCCTGCAGCGTGTAGGTCGCATCGTCGAAGTAAAGGTCGCCGGAGTTCTGGCCGGTGACTTTCTCGACTTGGATGCTGTCAAAGCGGACGTTGGGGCCTGTGATCTCGGTGGCGGTGGTTGCCCAAGGGTTCTGCGGATTGTTGATGATGTCTTCCCAGACGATCTCCTGCCAGCCCTCGAAATCAATCACGAGCCACTCGTTCACGAACAGGTTGCCGGCGGCGTCGCGCAGGAGGATGCGCACCTGGTGCCCCGAGTTGTCGCCGTAAACCCAGATGGAGAAGTCCGACGCGGCGGGGAATTCCGGCAGCCCGCGGTTGTGCTGGCGGATAAAGTCGCCGTCTCCCCAGACGTAGTGGAGGTGCCCCGAGCCGCTTCCACTGCGCACGGGCGAGGAGGCAATGGAGAAGGTGGAGGCCGGGTCGGCGTTGGTCTGGCCGGAAAAGCCGGGATGCCGCCATTCGCCAATTGATTCGAACCCGTCTATAAGGACGGTGCCCTCGGGGAGCCCGTAGTGCATGGCGGCGGTGGAGCCTCCAGCGGTTTCGATGATGTCCGGCCAGTGGACAGCGTAGGGGGCGCTGGAACCACCGAAGGTCAACCCTTCGAGGCCCTCGAAGACGGAGCCGGGCGCGCCGCTCGTTGTCCGCATGTCCCGCGTACCGTCATCCACGAAGCCGAACTTCATTGTGTCGTTCATGAAGGAGGTGACACCAAGGCGGTCAAGGTCCCAACCAATCTCCGCACCGGACATGAAGAGCCGGCCGCCGTTCTCAAGATAGGTGGAAAGCCTGCCCCGCGTCCGGGACTTGAGCGCCGTATCGTCAACGGGATCAACCGTGCTGACTTCCGCCTGGAGTCCGCCGATCCAGATGACCGCGTCGTAATCCGCGAGATCAACCAGCGGGCTATGCAGCTCGATGACGTCGTGCTCGGCGGAGTCGAAGGTGACGGGTTTGTCCCATGCATCAATGGCACGGGCGTGCTCCACGATATAGTCAAAACTGTTCATTTGATAGACGAACTGGCGGTAGAGGATACCGCTGCCCCAGTTCGTCTGTACACGTGTGGCGATGTCGAGCTTGTCAAACCCGCTCACGATGAGCATGCGAGGATCGTCCTCGTTCACGGGAAGCTTTGCTGCGAGTGTCTCGGTCGGGAAGCTCTCGCCACCATCATTGGTCGCGCTGACGCGGAAGTAGTAGGTCTTGCCCGGCTCGAGGTCCGTGAAGGTGAAGCTCCTCTCGCTCGTTTCCTCGGGCGGCGGGAAGCCGCGTCCGTGTGTGGACATATAGACACGGTAGCCGGTGGCGGGATCCCCGACGACATTCCGCAGGCCGGAGACGGGTGGATTCCAGTTTAGAGTCACTTCACCCGGTCCGGTGACCGCGACGCGGAAGTGCCGCGGCGGGTCCGGCAGGTAGGTGGTGGGTCCGTTGATCTCCTCGGCGAAGAAGTCCACGATTCCGTGATAAATCCCGCGTGCCATCTGCCGGCGGAACTTCGGGTCGTGATACAGCGCCATGTCTGCAGCGTTGTCGTGGAAGAGCCACTCGCCGAGGAAAATGGGCATGCCGCCGGAGTTGCTCGGGTGCGCCTCGCCGAAGCTGCCAGTTCGGTACGGGTTGCTGTTCTGATTGAACCCGGCGCCGTAGCCCTGCACGAGCGAGCCGACCACGGCCGGGTGGACGGCGCGGCGGAACCTGTCGTGAATGGTGTTCTCGTAACCGTTCTGCAGGTAGCTGATCGTGCCGCGTGCCGTGCCTGTCGCGGTTGCGTTGGTGTGGTGGCTAAGGACGATGCCGGGCATTTCCGGCGCGCCATGCTGGGTGGATTGAGTCTGCAGCCAGGCGCCGAACCGCCCACGGCCGCTCCAGCCATTCTGCATGTCGTTGCGGTCCGCGTTTCGCCGGTGAACGCTTGTGGGCGCACCGGAGAAGGCGGCATGATAGACGGCCTCCTCGTCGTAGCGTAGCTGCCCGCTCGTTCCCGCGCCACCTGCATTGATGACACCAACCCCACCGCCGAACCGCACAGCGTCCGCGGAGACCCAGTGATCGGAGGAGGTGGACCGGTTGGTGAGTGTCACGCTGCCAATGGCCTCATCCCGTCCTTCCTCGAAGAAATAACGTCCGACAAAGATCCACGTGAAGCGGTTGCGGCGCTGGTCTATATAGTACTTCGTCTCCCCTCCTGCGTGGCGGATGATGTATTCCGCTTGGGGGGAGCGGTTCACGAAGGCTGCGTGCGAAACGTAGACGTTGTAGAAACCGGATTCCTCGAAGGTGGGAATCCAGGTGGCCGTGGCGGTCGGCTCATCTCCCGAGGTGCACGGGACGATGCGGTTGGTGCCGAAGGAGAACGGGTTCTCGAGCCGTCCATAGGGTATGTGTCCGTTGGCGAAGCCCGCGAGGCTGCTGGTCTGCCACGCCCCTGTCTCGACGTAATCCGGCTCCCCGTCGTCGTTGTCCACGATCACCATGTTCGGGTTCGGGTCGGGTTCGCGCACGTGGAAGACGTCGCCACCCGCATTGTATAGATAGGCATCGAGGTAGTGGTGGACGAGATCGGCGTTCGAGAAGTCCTCGATGTTGTTGAACACGAAACTGCGCTGCACGGCATAGCGGCTTCCCGTCCAGTACCACCCGTGGCCCGCGTTCTGGTACAGGCGCCGGTTGGTGAGTGACCCTGTGGGCCGGCTGCTGTCCGCCGGTATGGCCAGATGCTTCTCCTCCATCGCCAGGGCTTCGTAGCCAGAAAGGCCGGAAAGATCCGCGCCCGGTTCCAGGAAATTCGGCGCGGGGACGAATTCACTGAGCCGCTTGAACTCGCCGCTCTCCCGGTCCAGCCCCATCAGGCTGAATCCGGCCACTGGCAGATCGAAACCATTCGCGTCAACCACCCGTGCGATGTCTTCGTAGATCTCCTTGTCCGAGCGCAGCCCCTCGATGAACCAATCGGGGAACTCAAGGCGCAACTCCGCCACATTGTGCTCGTTGATCTCCACGTGGCGCAGCTGAGTGCCCTCCGGGAAGACGGGCTCCGCACCAAGCTCCTCCACCTCCTGTTCGGTGGGGCCGGCGAGCAGCGCCTCCGCCATCGCACGGACCTGGACGTCCACGGGAGCTTGCGCGGCTTCGAGAAGCGCGGGCCGCTGGACTGCCACTGCGTCCATCCCTGCCGGCAGGTGAATCAGGTCGGCGGGCAGAGGCTCGGCTGGTGCGGCCTTTTCCATGGCCAGAGGCCGGCCGTCAGGCGTGAGTCCCAATACTTCCATCTTGTCGCCGGACGCGAAGGCCGGAGTCACTCCCAGCCCGAGTCCGAGGACGGCTCCAAGTACAAAACAACCCCTCATGGCAAAACCCCTCCGGGTTATGTAAGAATTCGCGGGATACCCGGGGAAAAACGGCATCCGCGCCCCGCCGCCCTCCGAGTTACGACGGGCATACGGGAACCCCACGGCGAGTGCATGGTGGGGGGACCTGCGCTACCGTGAACGAGTGGGATGCTGGAGCCGGCCTCGACTGTCTGTCGAGGGGTTTTCGGTCCAAATCGGCCAGCTTTGCCAGTTTACCAACAAGAACCCCTCCCGCCTCGTGGGACGGGAGGGGCGAATATACTCTTCCCTGAGGCGGCGGACCGGTCAGGCCAACGCCATGGCGTCCTCGCGGCTCATCGTCTTGTTCTTGTGATCAATGCCCAAGAAGTCCGTCATGATGTGGAAGGCGTCGGTGTTCTTGATCAGGCCTTTGAACTTGTCCTGCCCGGCTCCCGCGGCTGCAATGACCACGTACTCCTCGGTGTGGGTGGTGCAGCCCCAGGACACTCCGTTGTAGTTGCTGAGGATCGCATTGAAGATGCCGTGGAAGTTCCGCTGGGAGCGGTGGTACATGGGCGGCATGCGGTCGCCGGTCATGTCGGAGATGTAACTGGCGTCCTCGCGGCTCAGCTCGATGCCCAGAAGCTCCTTCACCACGTCCTGCACGGCTGCGGGTGGCGTGGCGCCGTTTCCGTTGGCAGCCTCGCGGATCTTGCTGCGGATGGGCCAGAAGGAGGCCTTCGCGTGGGCCAGACGCTCGAAGGACTCGTCCGCCGCAGTCGAGTATTGTCCCATGCCCGGACGGGCGTTTCCGTGGTCGGAGGTCACAACCACGAGTGTGTCCGGGTTGCGGCGCTGGTACTCGAGTGCCACACCGACCGCGTCATCGAAGGCAATCTGGTCCCAGATGACTCCTGCGGCGTCGTTTGCGTGCGCGGCATGGTCAATCCTCGCGCCCTCGACCTGAATCACGAAGCCCTTGGGGGAGCTGCGGTCGAGCGATTCCAGGGCCACCTTGGTCATCTCCGCCAGTGTGGGCACCTTCTTCATCAGCTCGTCGTCGTTGATCTGGTCGAGCGTGTAGGGCACGTGTGAGTCGGAGAAAACGCCAAGAATCTTGTCGTGTTCCCCGGCCTTCAGAGCCTCGTCGCGATCACGCGCAACGTGGTAGCCCTTGTCCTTGTAGACTTGGAACAGGTCCTTGCCGTCGTCGCGCTGATCGGCACTGTAGAAGCGCTGGCCGCCCCCCATCACCACGTCAACGATGCCGGGGTATTGCTCGGCGATCTCTGCCTCACGGCCGCGGCTCTCGATCTGGGCTGCGAAGCCTGCCGGGGTGGCGTGGGTGACCGTGGCGGTCGTTACGAGCCCGGTGCCGTAGCCCTCGTCCTTGGCAAGGCGCAGGATTGGTTCGAGCTTGCTCCCATCCGGCAGCATGTTCACCCAGCCGTTGAGCAGGCGCGTCCCGCACCCCCACGAGCACGAAGCCGCGGCGGAGTCCGTCACGATCCCACTCAGCGAGAACATCTCGAACCAGCCGTGGGCCATCTGCTGGTTCTGCATCATGGAGGCAAGGTAGGTGCCCTTGCCGCGAACCATCTTGGAGAATTCCTCGGCCATGCCGGGCACTCCCATGCTCATGCCATCAGAGACCATGAAGATGATCTTGTTTGGCTTCTCACCACCATGGGCGGCTGTGGCGGTCCGGCCGTTGGCCCGCTGGGGGAGCGTGCCGGTTCCGGCGAGTAGAGCGGTCCCAGCCAAGCCGGCACCGGACAGTTTCAGGAATCTGCGACGATCGTGCGATGTTCTCATGGGGAAAAGTCCTCTTCCAGACCAATTTAGCGGTAGGCTCGGGTGGACAACCGCCCCCGTCAAGCCGGATTGGCCTCGGTGGACGCCCCCTTTTGCCCGGCGTGACGGGGGGCGGGCAGCTGGATCTGCCACTGACAAACAGAGCCCTCCCCGCCTTAAGTGGACTGAAATAAGCTTTCTTTGGTTGCCAAGGCTGGCCAAGCTCCCCGTTGCGAGCCGGCAGCTGCGAGGCCACCAGAATTGCCTTGCGCTCCACAGAAGGGACCAGTTCCTCTGTTATTGCAGCATTTAATTTAACACCTTACCCCGCTTGGAACAGGAGCCCCGCCATGCGCATAGCCGCCGCGACACTGTCCATTTGCTTCATCGCCGCCGCTGCCCCCGTGGCCGCGGATAACATGATCGCCACCTTCGAAGACGCGTCTGTTTGGACCGTCGCAGGGAATGACATCGACACCCACAGCGCCAGTGCTGACATCGTCGTGGATGCCAGCGACTACACCCAAGGCTCCGGAGCCATCGCCTTCACCTACAACTTCTCTGGTAACGGCAACTTCGAGGTGGGCATGACCAAGGAGTTCGATCCACCCCTCGACCTGTCCGACGCCATGGAGTTCGCCATTGATATCAAGGGCGACGCCAGCTCCCAGGAAAACATCCAGTGGTACGCCCTCATGCGGGACGTCCACGGCCAAGCCATCAAGTACTACATGGGTTCCGGCTATGCGGAGAACGACATCCCCGTCCATCGGCCCAAGGATGGCGAGTGGATGACCTACACTTTCAGCCTCGCCGAGCTGGTCTGGCAGGAATGGGGCACCACCGCGTTCCGCCCGCCCAGCCTCTCCAAGATTGAGTCGGTCACGTTCTTCCTGCAACAGATCGGCGCCGTGGAGGACCCTGGTACAACCACCGTCCTCGTGGACAATTGGCGCTACAATACCTCGACCACCCGCATGACCACCACGGTCATTGATCAGTTCGACTACGCCGACACCACGGCCCTGCTTGGTGTGTGGTCGGAGAACTACAGCGGCGGCCCCGAGAGTCAGGCGCAGAGCGAAGCCACTCTCAACGACACCGACGTCTTCCAGGGCGACGGTGCCATGGAGCTTGATTTCAATCTAGCTGATGGCTCCCAGAACTGGTCCACGGGACAGCGCATGCCGCTGGACAGCCCTTGGGACGTTTCAGAGCTGCAAGTCCTCGAGATCGCCATCGCCGGTGATACGGACATCCCGGATACCGCCGATCTCATGGTCGCCTTCCAGGACACCGCAGGAAACCGCGCGCGCTGGCGCCTGCGCAATGCTCTCCGCTCCAACGACTACGACCGCTACGTGCTCTTCACCGCCATGAACGCTCCCACCCAGTGGGGGGCCGTCAATGCGTGGGAAGAAGAGCAGTGGGATGCCGGTGGGGACCTCGATCAGACCGACGTGGACAAGATCGTCATCTACATGATTGACGGCGGGACAGCTTTCCCGTGGACCGGCAGGGTCCTCGTGGACAACTTCGTCTATCACGTACCGACGGGCGAGAACATCGAAAGCTCCGCCGAAGTCACCGCGACCCGCAACTGGACGATCTATCACTAAGCACACGGGTCTTCCGTCCAGCCTCCAACAGCCCTCCCTCCCTCCAAATGCCCCTCCCGGTCCAAGTGGCCGGGAGGGGCAGCTTCTTTCGGGGCAGGCGAAGTGTGGCTCTCGCGCCGGGAGACGCCCGCTACTCCACCTTCGTTGAAATCTGAATCTGCAGATCGTCTATCTTGTTGAAGAGCGTCTTGTAGGACACACCGAGCTTCTTCGCGGCCTCGGACTTGTTGCCGCGGCAGAGCTTCAGCGCGCGGATGACCGCGGCGCGCTGCGCATCGGCGGCCACCTCGGACAGCTCGCGGATGGAGCCGTCCTCTCCGAGCTGGAGGTCGAACGTGTCACCCGGGGGCTCCAATGGAGGCTTCTTCTTTCCGTCCGGCTGCGGAGCAGAGGGTGCCGGCTCCGGGGCGGCGGGAGCGGCGGCTGGCGTGCCGGCAGAGGGTGTCTCGCCGGGCAGCCTTTCGTTGGACAGCTCGCGAAGTGGCCCCGACAGGTCCCGCAGCACCGTTGCCTTCTCCAGCGTGTTCTGAAGCTGGCGGATGTTTCCCGGCCAGTTGTGGTTCTTCAGCGTCTCGATCTCCGAGGGTGTGAGCTGGAGCTTTGGGACCTTGTGACGCGTGGCGAATCTGCCAAGGAAGGCTTCCACGAGGTGTGGGATGTCCTCCCGCCGCTCGCGCAACGCCGGCAGGTGGATGGGGATGACGTTCAGGCGGTAGAAGAGGTCCTCGCGGAAGAGCTTGAGCCGGACCAGCTCGCCAAGGTCGCGGTTGGTGGCGGCGATGATGCGCACGTCCACCTCGATCTCCTTCTCGCCGCCGACCCGGGTGAACCTCTGTTCCTGAAGCACGCGGAGAAGCTTCACCTGGAGCGAGAGCGGCATGTCGCCCACCTCGTCAAGGAAGAGCGTCCCGTTGTGTGCCTGCTCGAACTTGCCGCGCACCATGGAGTGGGCGCCGGTGTAAGCGCCGCGTTCGTGGCCGAAAAACTCGCTTTCCAGCAGTGTTTCCGGCAGCGCCGCGCAATTCACCGCAACGAAAGGCATGTGCCGGCGGTTGCCGTTGTAATGAATGGCCTGTGCGACCAGCTCCTTGCCGGTGCCGGACTCCCCGTGGATGAGCACACTGGTCTTCAGGGAGGCTATCTGGCGGACGACGCGGAAGATGTCCGCCAGGCGCGGGTCCCGGCCCACGAAGTCCAGCGGCAGGCTGTCCGCACCCACCAGCGTGGGGTGGCTCATCTCGGCCTGATTGAGAAGGTTGCGGCTTTCGCGGATTTTCCGCAGGGCCCCGCGGATGCGCGCATTGTCGAACGGCTTGATGAGGAAGTCCACTGCCCCGCGCTGCATGGCACGCACCGCCGCGTCCACGCTGCCGTAGGCCGTGATGACCACGAGCCCCGCCTCGACCTCCGCTTCCCGCAGCCGGTCGAGCACCTCCAGCCCGTTCATCCCGGGGAGCGAGAGGTCCAGGATGATCGCGTCGAAGCACTCGCGTTTCTGGATGGCCAGCTCTAGCACTTCCTCGCCGGTGGCGACGGCGGTGACCTTCCACTCATCCTCTTCAAGAATGTCCTGGAGGACTCGCCGCATGTTCTTCTCGTCGTCGCAGACGAGCACACGGTTGGCTTTGCTCTCGCTCATAACCGGTTTTCTCTCCGGAGTGAGGCGGGCCGGTTACGGCCCGTGGCGCCGCGGCTGGAAGCTGGGAGCAGACGGCAGGCACAGGCCTGCACCCGCCTTTCTGCAGGCAGCTTACCCCGCGGGTTCCGCCTTTCTGGTGGTCATCCCGATCCTTGCTCTTATCCTGTCGTGACGCCGTAGAATTCGAGGACGGTGCTGGCCACCTCCTCGATGTGGTGCTTCTTCAGGCCCGGTGCGATCGGCAGTGAGATCGCCCGGCGTGCCAGATCCTCCGACACCGGGAAAGCACCCTCCTTGTAGTCCAGGTACCGGAAGGCCGGGTGCAGGTGCAGCGGCGCGGGGTAGTAAACCTTGTGCCCTATGCCCTTTGCGTTCAGGTGCTCGATCAGCTTCTCCCTGTCGGGGGCGAGCACGGTGTACATGTTGTAAACGTGGGAAAGGTCGTCCCGGAAGACCGGGGTGGTGACGGGCGATTCCTTGAAGAGACGCGTGTAGAGGCGTGCGTTCTCGACGCGCTCGAGGTTGTTCTCGTCCAGCTCCTGAAGCTTGCGTTGAAGAAGCATCGCCTGGAGGGCGTCGAGCCGGCTGTTGTAGCCGATGAGCACGTGGCTGCCGTCCGTGGCGGAGCGTCCGTGGTCACGAAGCTGGCGGAGTTTCTCCGCAGCGGCTTCCTCGTGCGTCGTGATCATCCCACCGTCGCCAATGCCGCCGAGCGGCCGGGTGGGGTAGAAGCTGAAGCATCCGAACCTGCCGAACGATCCGAGCCGGCGGTTGCCGAGCCGCGCACCGGTGGCGTGGCGCATATCCTCGAGGATGCTGACTGAATAGGTACGCGCGATCGTCACAAGCCGGTCAATCTCGCAAGCCTGACCAAAAAGGTGCACGGCCACGATGGCCTTCGTGCGCGAGCCGATGGAGGCCATCGCCAAGTCAGGGTCGAGGCAGTAGCTGTCTGCGCGCACGTCGGCGAAGATGGGTGTCGCCCCCAACCGGGCCACCACATCCCCGCAGCGGCCATAGGTGAAGGCGGGGCAGATGACCTCGTCGCCCGGCCCCACGTCCATGGCGGCCATTGAGAGCAGAAGGGCATCCGTGCCCGAGTTCACCCCGATTCCGAACCGCGAGCCACAGTATCGGGCGAACTGCTCCTCGAATCGCTGCACCGCTGGTCCGTGAATGTAGTGCGAGGACTCGAACAGCTGTTTCAGGTCCTCGCAGAACTCCTCCAAAACGGCATTATTCACGGCACCCAATTGGATAAATGGGACGGACATTGTTGGTTCCTTTCGCGGATCGCTCGGGAGCGCACCCTGCGCCCCGTGATGAGAAGGGCATGGTTGTTGAGTGGTGGGCCAGAGTCAACAGCTACCACGGACCCCCCATTGCAAGAAATTACCCACCCCCGTCCCACGGGGGTCATGAGGGCAGGATTTTCACGGTTTTGCGGATTCTTGCGCCTGCCGGCTCGCGTTCAGCAGGCCTTGGCAACGGGAGGCTCGGCATCCTCCGCCGGCTCCGGCCGGCAGGGCTGCCCCTTCAGCAGTTCCTTTTCGTACAGGACGGCGATGCAGGTCAGGCCGCCGGTCACTGTCTGGCCCGGCTGGACCTTCACGGAGGCGCAGGGCGGAAGGAGCAGCTCCACCCGTGAGCCGAATTGGATGATGCCGTAGCGCTGGCCACGCCGGACTTCCTCGCCCACGCTGGCGGCGCAGATGATGCGACGCGCAATGGCTCCGGCGATCTGGCGCACGCCGACGGGGCCGTGCTCGGTCTTCAGCCACAATGTGCAGGCCTCGTTCTCCTCCGAGCACTTCTCGCTCAGTGCGTTGAGGTGCCTGCCGGGCCGGTGCTCCACGCTGGTGACCTCGCCGGCGGCCGGGACGCGCTGGACGTGCACATTGAAGATGTTCAGGAAGATCGCCACCCGCAGGGCCTTGCCGCCGGGCATGTGCTCCTCGGGGACCTCCAGCACGGAGGCCACCTTGCCGTCCGCGGGGGAGCTGATCGAGTTGGGAATGCCGGGCGTCTTCCGTTCGGGGTCGCGGAAAAACCAGACCATGTAGCCGGTCAGAATCGCCAGCACTACCGCCGCGATACCCCAGCCAAGGATCACCGCCACCAGCAGCGCCACGGCAAACGGCAGGACGAACTTCCAGCCGCTGCGCGCAATCCCGCAAACAGGTTTCATTGCATTCATTCCACCCACTCCTTACCGGTGTTACCGGACAACGAGCAGAGATTCGGGAAGGGCCCGCTCTCCCGCCACCGTCAGGCCGGTCCGGGCACTGGCAACTCCTTCCGGGGGCTGCGGACAAGTGGGGTCACCCGCCCGCGCCAACTCGCAGCCAGCCACCCGCCACCCCCCGGTGGCAAGCAGTTCAGGCCTCTTTCCCATGTTTCCTGACCCGGAAGCCATAAAACCCTTTTGGCGTCATCACAACGAATCGAGAATCTCCCCCCGGTTCCGGCGGAGAAAGTACACCCCCAGCAGCACCGCGGCGAACGGAAGGAGCACCATCAGCCAGTAGGCATCCGGCGAGAAGTCCGCTTCCACGGACCCGAAAAGCCACTGGATCAGCGTGAAAAAACCCCGCATCGGGTTCAGGGCGAGCAGCGCGTTGATCCGGTCCGAGTCAATGATCGAGGGCACATACACGATCGGCAGTGACCAAAACATGACCAGCAGGCCGATCTGCACGAACTGGCCGACGTCCCGGATCAGCACCGTCAGGACGCTGAGCACCATCCCCATGCCCACCGCCGCCACGCCCAGCATCAGCATGAGCGGGAACGCGAAAACCACCGTCCAGCTCAGCTCCGCCCCGAGCGCCAGCAGGAACAGGATCAGCGCCACCATGCCGACGCTGTAGACAGCCATGGAAGTGATGAACACGCCGAGGAACAAAACCTCGCCTGGGAGGGCCAGCTTCTTCAGCAGGCTGCCGTTCTCCACCAGCACGCTGGAGCTTCGCGATACCACCTCGGAGAAGAGCAGGAAGGGTACGAGCGCGCTGCAGAGGTGGATGGCGTAGGCGAATCGTCCCCCCATGCCACCGACGGCAAGGCGCTCACCCATGAGCTGGGAGAAGATCAGCACGTAAATGGAGATCAGGACGATCGGGTGGATGATGTTCCAGAGGGCTCCAAGATGCGAACCCGCGTAGCGCGCCCGGAATTCCCGCTGCACGAGCATCCACAGCAGGCCGCGGGCCTTCAGGAGGTCACGGAGCATGACGC
>SLOM01000029.1 GCA_007132505.1 Candidatus Sumerlaeota bacterium | reverse complement strand
GCATAGACGCGCCGGCCGTTGATCCGGTGGGACAGCTCCAGCTCCATGGCCCCCTCCGGCGACCGCGCACGGTACCAGTGCCAAGCGTGGCCTCCGAGGTGCTCCCCGGACACACCGAGGTCGCGCTGGCGGGCCGAGTCGCGCACTGGTTCGATGACGTCCTCCTGCGCGGAGAGTCCGAGTGCTTGGAAGGCGGGGAGCAGGGCACGGGCCGTTCCGCTGATGTCCCGCTTGGAGGACTGGTGCGACTCGACGATGTGGAGTTCGTGGCCCTGCAGAACGCCGGGGAAGCGCTCCGACGCCCACCGCAACGCCGCCGTGATCGCGACCACCGGAGCCGCCATGTTGGGCGCCAGCACGGCACAGCTCCGCGAGGACCGCACCATCTCCGCGGCGCGCTGGCGGTCGTACCCCGTTGTCCCCACAACGAGCGGCACGCCCACCTTTGTATAGACAGCCAGGTTTCCAGCCACGGCGTCCGGAGCGGAGAAGTCCACAACCACGGGGGATTCGAGGCCGCCACGGGAGAGGACGGCTCCGGCCCTCTCCGCCGGCTCGCAGACAACGGACACAGCCGGGGCAAGCTCCACGCGCCGGCCGGCGTCCTCGCGCGATGATAACCCGGCCTCCGCGATCGTGAAATCCTGTCTATATGCTTCGCTGGATGCCAGCGCGGCGATCTCCCGGCACATGGCGCCGGGCACTCCCGAAAGCAGCAGCGTCACCGTCATCGGTCCGCCTCCCTCAGTCCACATGGGGGAACGATTGAATCGCCAGCGCCTGCGTGATGGCCTCCTCCGCATGCCGGCGGGTCTCCGGGTTCAGCTCCTCCACCGGCACCAACGGAACCCGGATGCCCGAGCCGAACATGTGGTGGAGCGGAATGGGGTTCTTCACACAGAAGACGGCTTTGACACACGGCATCAGCGCCTCCTGCAGCTCAGCGGCTTTGCGGTGTTCGCCCGCGAGTGCCAGCTCGGTCAGGCGCTGAAATTCGCGCGGCCAGCGGTTCGCCGATGCGGAGATCACCCCCGTGCCACCCCGGCGCATGATCTCCGCCACGAGGTGGTCCTCGCCACTCGTGACAGCGAAGGCAGACCGGTCCGTTTCGTCGAGGATGCGCTGGACCTGATCCATGTCGCCGGAGGCTTCCTTGACCGCGATGATGGCGGGATGCTCGGCCAGTTCGATGCAGGTTTCCGCCGCGATGTTGCTCGCCGTGCGGCCCGGCACGTTGTACATGACAACGGCCGTGTCGTGCCGGGCGGCCTCGTCGGCCACGGTGCGATAGTGGCGCAGCAGGCCCTCCTGCGGCGGGTTGTTGTAGTACCCCGTGACGTGCAGGTAGGCATCCACGCGCGCTTCGCGGGCAATACTCTGCATCAGATAGACAGACTCCCGGGTGGAGTTCGACCCGGCGCTGCCGATCACGTGGACCTGGCGGCCCTGTTTCTCTGCATGGACGCGGGCGTGCACCGATCCGCGGGTCACCAGTTCGATGTGCTCACTGTGGGAGAGCGTGGCGCTCTGCCCCGTCGTGCCGGCGATGACGATGCCCGGGCATCCCGCGTCTATAACGGCCTCAATCTGTTTGTAGAAGCGCTCGAAATCAATGAGCCAGTCGCCCATCACCTCCCGCATTGGCGTGATCAGCGCAACGTAACACCCCTTGATTTCGCGTGCGGAGAGCATGCAGCCAGGAACCTCCCTGTGGAGTTGAGCAGAGGTTGCGCGCAGAGAACCCCGCCCGGCGCGGACGCTGCGCCAGACGGGGGGGAGGGGGTCAAGGTGTCATGCGGCCGGGCACGCCTGTCTTTACAACGGCGGGGGGAGAGACCGGTCAGTCCAGAGCCTCGATCACGGGATCATCATCTGGTGCTTCGACTTCGACGGGCGCCTCCGGCATGTCGTCCGGGTGGAGGACCTCAATTTCGACAGGGCCGGCGGCCAGGAACGGCGTCCCTTCGTGGGTTCCCCATGCCCAGTAGGTGCCCGGGGGGAGCGGCCGGCTCGGGTCGCCGGCGAGCATCTCCTCGGCGTCGCGGCTGCGCGTGGTGGCGACCTCGATCGTCCGCGTCACGTTCGAGCCCCCGCCGAGCGGTATGTCCTGCAGCACCTGCGCAAACATGCGGTCCGAGCTCCAGAGGTGGACGAGTTCGTTCTGTTGCCGGTCCGCGAAGATCGCCACGTCGAACCGCTTCTCCGTGGGGTAGAGGATCGGAATCGGGGTGGAGGTCGTGTTTCGCACGGTCAGGCTGAAACGGACCGGGTTGCCTGCGGCGACAGTTTCGGACTCCGGGCGGATGCTCATGTAGAGGCCGTCGCGCTCCTGCGCATCCGATGGGACGGTCACGCGGCGCGTGCGGGCGGGCTCCGCTTCTTCTTCGGGGGGGAGGGGGGTCCGCTCACCCGGCCCCGCCTCCAGTTCCGCGTAGCCGGGTGGGTGGCCGGCAGGGAACTGCTTCTCGGGTCCGGAGCGGAAGAGCCGGCAACCCGGCGCGGCAAGCACGGCAAGCAGCAGGAGGAGAACGGGTATCAGTTGAGTCTTCATGGAAAGAGTCCTCCCGGCTGGTGGATACGACAACGGGCCGCCATGGTTCGCCGAAGCGGGACGGCCCGTCAAGGTCGGGAGGTGGAGGCGCGGGGTGCGCCTTGGGTGTGGATCAGGCGTCCTTCCTGGGTTCCTCTTCGGCCTGCTCGGGAGCGGCCGCTTGGTCTTCCGGCTGGGCTTCTGCCACTGGCGCGCCTTCGCCCTCCATCTCCGCGGCTTCCATCTCCTCCTGCGGGAGCGACTGATCGGGCATGTCGGGCGCCCCCTCGAGAACCGCCTGGGATTCCTCCGCTTGGGCGATCTGGTCGAGGAGAGGCTTCTTCGCCGAGGCTGCTTCGGCGGCCAGCTTGTCCTGGGAGACGCGGCGCTCGCTGAGGCGGGCCTTCTTGCCGCGCAGGTTGCGCAGGTAGTAGAGCTTGGCGCGGCGCACCTTGCCCCGGCGCACGACGCTGATGCTCTCGATGCGCGGGCTGTGGATCTGGAAGGTACGTTCCATGCCGACACCGAAGGACACCCGGCGGACGACGAGTGTCTCGCGAAGGCCGGTGCCCCGGCGCGCGATCACCACGCCCTGGTAGTCCTGGATGCGTTCCTTGTCGCCTTCGACGATGCGGACGGCCACGCGGACGGTGTCTCCCGGCCGGAAGTGCGGAATGTCCGTCTTCAGATGGGGCGCTTCGATTTCCTTGATGACCGGATGCATGATTGAATCTTTTCGGCTCTGGGATGGTTGGGGGCGCGGGCAGGCACGGCATACCCTTGCCGTGCGCCAGACGCGGCGAAGGAGAGGACCCCAACCCACCACCCGATGCAAGGGAAAACTCCCCCACCTTGACAGCCGCGCCCAGGCGTGGAGCAGGGGCAGCCAGCGGGGCGGGGCACCGGGTCCTTGCCGGGCAGGCCGGGCAAGCGGCGCAGCAGGCCGGGGGCCGCTTTTGCGTTGCGGACCGGACG
>SLOM01000268.1 GCA_007132505.1 Candidatus Sumerlaeota bacterium | reverse complement strand
CGTGAGTTCCATGAGAAGGAGGAGCACGCAACGGCGCTACGACGCAACGAAGAGGGAGCGCGGTCACGGCCTCACCGGTCATCCGCCGACGTGTCAGACCCCCTCGAAATGGCGGGATGCATCCCCGGGCCGCTCCAGGATCTTTCCGTTCTTCTGCAGCGCATCCCTGATCAGGCTTCACCGGTCTCGCTGGAACTGAGGGAAGGCCAGACTTCGAGTCCCGGCACGGGCCCAACAGCCTCTCCGCGCATGGCGTCATAGAATTGAAAGGAGAAACGCCACCTTGGAGGGGGCGGTAATGATGTCCGGCCCCTCCCGGGGCTATGGTTGTCTGCTCCCTCCGGGGGCCTGAACCGGGGTGTCCCGCCGAAGCCCAGCGGCTTCTCGTCGTCTCGTGACCGACCGGAAGATCGAACCCAACCAAGAACGGAAAGGTCCTGGCCACGGAAGTCCCCCCCTGAGTTTTCCCTCGCCGTCGTAGGCACCCGCCAGCCAGCAAGTCCCGTTCGCCGGCAGAGCGCGGCACTCCACGGACGGGACAGGCATGGCAACGCCCTTCTCCGCCACCCGGTGGGTCCTTTTCGGCAGCTTCGGTTCCCGGGCGCTGGCCTTCTTCGGCCAGGCGATCATCCTGCGGCTTGTGAGCAAGGAAGTCTTCGGCGCTTACGGCGCCATCATGGCCTTCCCGCTCATGCTGATGCCGCTCATTCCGATGGGCTTCGACCAGCTTCTCATCCGGGAGAAGCACATCGCGCGGCGGTACGCCATGGCGCTGGGCTGGTCGCTCGCCATGTGGGGCGTGGCGCTGACGGCCACAACGCTTCTGATCGCGGTGGGTCTCGGCTGGGAGCTGATCCCGCCTTTGGGAGAGGCTCTTGATGCGCAGGCCCTTGCCGTCCTCTCGCTGATCTTTGTTGTCTTTGCGACCAAGCAGTCCATTCGGAGCATGCTCGCCGCCCGGCTGGAGTTCCGCACGATCTCCATCGCCGAGTTCGGCAACGGCATGATCACGTACTTCGGCGGGGCGCTGGCGGTGGCGTTCAGCCCGACGCTTGTGGCGCTGCTCGTGGCCTATCTGGCGGGCGAGGTGTTCGAGTGCTACTGGCTGTACAGGGGCAGGCGCTTCCGGCCGCTGGCGATGCTGCGCCCCTCACGCATGTGGATTTTCTGGCACCTGTTCCGCCGGCATCGGAAGTTCTGCCTGGCCAACACCGCTGATCTCACGATGAACAACATGGGGTCGCTGCTTCCGGCGCCGCTGATCGTGCTGTGGATTTCGGAGGAGGCGAACGCCGATTTTTCCGCCGCACGGATGCTGATCCAGCTCCCCATCATGCTTCTGGCCGGGGCGATCTGGCGCGTGGCCTACCCGACGATCACCGGCGTGGCGGAAAACGTGCTGCAGGAACGGTGCCTGCGCATCATCGGAACCACGGCGGCAGTCCTTGCGCCGGGGGTCATCTGGCTCGGCTTCTTTGCTCCTTCGCTCGCGTTCCTGCTCGGCGGGGAACGTTATCTCAGCGCTGCGCCGCTCATTCAGTGGATGGCTGTCTATATGATCCTTGTGTCGGTCTTCAATCCGATCAGCAGCTTGGACATGATTCGGGACAAGCCGGAGATCGGCCTTTACTGGAACATCGGCCTGGCCGGCGCGCGGGTGGGGGCGATCTGGTACTTCGCACCGATCGGACTGGTGCCGGCCATCGCTGCCATGAGTGTTGCGAGTGCCATCGTCTGGGTTGGCTGGGCCGCCACGCTTGGCTGGCTGCTGCGCTGTGGGCCATGGCCATACTTTCGGGCGGTTGGCAGGTTCATTCCCGGCTGGCTGTTGCTTGCGGGGGCCTTCCACCTATGTACCACCGTGGAGGGGCTCATCCTGCCGATGCTGCTGAGTGTCCCCGTCGGCTTGCTCTATCTGGCCGCGGTGCTCAGGTTCTTCCCGGACGAGGCGGGGATGCTCTACCGCATCGCCGGAATCCAGCGCTGAAGGCAAGCGATGCCCTACGTGCCAAAGCTCCTGACCCTGTTCAAGATTCTCCTCCGTCGGCGCGACCAGCGAAGGGCCGAGGCGCTCTGGTATGAGGGAACCTGGCTGAACGACCAGGGTGAGACGGGTGATGCACGCATGGCCTTCCGGCATTCCGTTCTGCTCGACCCGGAGTTCGCCGGGGCGCGCTATAACTACGCCGCCCTGACGGAGAAGCTGACCGGCCGGAGCGAGGAAACGCTCGCCGCCTGGGACGCCTATCTCGAGGTCGCCCCCTCCGACATGCGACAGCCCCGTGAGACCGTGGAGAGGGTCCGCGGGCACGTCACCGGCCTGAAGCGGGAGCTGCGGCCGGGGGAGGAGGGGCGGAAGCCGGAATGATCCGCTTCCCCCCCCGTGCTCAGAACTGCACCCGGACTGTCTTGATCTCGAACGGACGGAAGCGCAGTGGCGCCTCCCGGGTGCCCGCGGCAATCTCCCGCGAGTCCTCCTCCAGCATGTTCGTCTCGGACACAGACTTCACCGGCTTGGCGAATTGAAGCGCTGCCCGGGCCACCCCGTGGCCAGCCTCGTATAGACGAAGCACCATGGCACGGCCGTCCTCCGACCATTTCATTGTCTCGAGCATGACCGATTCGGAGCCGGTGACGCGGAGTGGCACCGCGGGTGTCAGCCGGTTCTGGCCGGCCCAGTGCAGGGGCGGCTTCACGTTCAGCTCGAAGGCCGGCCGGACCACAGACGGGACGGAAAAACCGCCGGCGTGAGGAAGGAACGCATACACGAAGCGGTGCAGCCCCTCGTCACCGCGTGGGTCCGGATGCGTGCCGGCCTTAAGCAGCGTCAGCCGCACGGCGTTGTCCCGCACTGCCACGCCGTACTTGCAGTCGTTGAGGATGGCACAGCCGAACGCCGCGTCGGACAGGTCGGTCCACTTGTGGGCGCAGACTTCAAACCGGGCCCGGTCCTGGGGGTAATTGCGATGCGTGGGACGCTGCACGTGGCCGTACTGGATTTCGTGACGGGCGGTTTCGGCCAGCACGTTGATGTCGAATCCCGCCTTGAGGAGGTAGTGCTTTTCACGCCAGTCCACGCGCGTGTCGAACTCGATCAGCGGGCTCGTGGCGTGAAGCACCATGTCCTGCCGCAGGTAGGAATCGCGGCCGATGCGGTACTCGGACCGGACGCGGAACTGGGCGGGCCCGTCCGATATGACCTCCGAGGAGAGCAGCCTGTCCTCCGGCTTCATCCGTAGTTCCTGGTCCGCGTCTATATCCCAGTTGTCCCACAGGGCCGGCACGTCCTCGCCACCAAGGAAGCCGTTCAGCGCCCCGCCCTCTGCCACGGCCTCCATGCCGCTCTCCTTGAGCACACACGAGACAATGCGGCCAGCCTTGTCGAACCGCACGGTGAGGTGCGGAGTCTCCAGCTCGTCCTTCGCGTGGATGAAGGGTGAGGCCCCCTCCGGGGCGCGCTTCTCGAAGGAAAGCATGGTGAAGCCGAGCGGTTGCAGGCGTGCGCCTGCCACGGCCAGCTTCCGCGTGCCGTCCAGGTCCTCGTATATCTGCCCCTGGAGCGCAGGGTCCACGGGGCGCATCTCCTCCCCCGGAAGCAGGGGGATTTCGACATCGCTGGTGCGCTCCCAATTCAGACTGTTGAAGAGAACGGCGCGCGCCCTGTCCCGGGCGGCAGGGCCGGTGAGGCGCTCCATCGCCTCCTGCTGAAGCTCCGTATAGCCCTCGCGCAAGCGTTCGAAGGACTCCAGCGCCTCGTCGTTCACCCGGCCGATGGACGAGCCGGGCAGAATGTCGTGGAACTGATTGACCAGAAGCTCCTTCCAAAGCTCCGCGAAGCGCTCGGCGGGGTAGGGTGCTCCCTGCGCCTTTGCCAGCGCGTGAAGGAACTCCGCCTCGCGCAGCCCCAGCTCGCTCTTCCGGTTTCCGCGCTTGATCCCGCCGATTGAGGTGAGCGTGCCGCGGTGGAGCTCAAGGTAGAGCTCCCCGACCCACTTGGGCCAGGGGCGGGGGGAACTCTCGAGGCCCTCCATGAACTCGCTCAGGGTGGTGTGGCGGGTTCGCGGGCAGCCTTCCAGGTCTTCCATGCGGCGGATGCGTTCCATGTCGTCGGCGGTCGGGCCGCCGCCTCCGTCGCCGAGGCCATAGGCTATCAGCCGGCGCTCCTCGCTGTCCTTGTGTTGGGACCGCTTCCAGTCCTCCACAGCCACGGCGGGGTCCATGACCCAGGGGGTGGTGTTGAGGTGGGTCAGGACGCTCGACCCGTCAATGCCCTGCCATCGGAAGGTGTCGTAGGGGAACCGCGTCGTGTCGTTCCAGGCCATCTTGGTAGTGCAGAAAAACCGGATGCCGCACCCGCGGAGTATCTGCGGCAGGGCGGCTGAATAGCCGAACACGTCCGGCTGCCAGAGCGTGTCGGGCGAGTAGCCAAGGTGTTCGCGCGTCCAGCGGATGCCTGTCAGGAACTGGCGGATGAGCGCCTCCCCGCCGGTCAGGTTGCAGTCCGGTTCGATCCAGCATCCGCCATTCGGCTCCCAGCGCCCTTCGCGCACCTTCTCGCGCAGGCGCTCGAACAGCGCAGGGTAGTCCTGCCGCACCATCTCGGCGTGGCACGGAGCGCTCTGCAGGAAGATGACCTCGGGATACTGCTCAAGTAGGTTGATCACGGAGGAGAAGGTGCGGGCGGCCTTGCGGCGCGTCTCTGCGACGGGCCACAGCCAGGCCGTGTCCAGATGGGAGTGGGCGACGACGGCGATCTCCGGGGTGGTTGGGCCGTTCCTCTGCGCCAGGAGGGGTGCCATCAGCTCGCTCGCGCGGCGGACCGCCGGGAGGTACTCCGCCTCCCCGGCCTCCTGCGGAAAGGCCGGCACTGTGGCCCAGACCTGCTCCAGCGTCCGCAGGATGGTGGCCTTCCGCAGGGAGTCCTTCTCCAGCACCCGCTCGAGCCGCAGGAGTGTCTGCAGGTCGAAGCAGAAGCCGCTGACGTCGTTGCGCTCCCGGGCGAGGAAGAGACCCTCGAAAGTGCGGCCCTTCTTCTTCACCACGATCGGCTCCTCGTTGGGCATTGCGCCGGGGAAGGAATGCCCCGCGTAGCCCTCCACGGCGATCTCGAGCTGCGTGCCAGGAGCTGCCTCCGGTGTGAGGAGCACATGGTGGCGGGATTCGTTGAGGACACCCCAAGGCTGGCCGTTCAGGAAGAGCATCGCCTCGAGGGCACCGGTGCGGGCCTCGATGAACAACGGTACTCCGGCGGCCTGCTCGGGGACTTCTGCCTTCGCGCGAAACCAGACCGTGAGCCAATCCTCCCCCCAGTGATGGGGTGGCTTGACCCGTCCCCAAGCCAGATGGCCGGGAACAGACCGGAAGTGCTCGAAGGTCTCCGTCATCTCCGCCGGCAGTTCGGCCAGCCGCTCGGAGCGCAGGGCTTCGTAGTGCTTGAGGAGTGCCTCGAGTTTCTCCAGGACTTTCGCGCTGACCAGCATCGTGTGCCTCACGCCTCCTTTTCGGCCCTGTTGGGCGCCGGGGCCCTGTTTCCCGGTTTGGGGGCGGCGGGGGAAGGCTTTTTGCCCACAAGCCAGGACGTACTGCTGGCCGCCACCTCTGCGTTGCGCTGCGGTCTCGGCGCCAGGCAGAACGCCCTGTCTGGCTGCCACCAGACTTCGAGACCAGCCTGACTGCCGGGCGGCTGGCGGGCGTACTAACGGGTTGCCTCGCTCACGCCGCACCCGAACAGTCGCAGGTCGGCACCCTTACCGGTGCCCTCACCCCCATCACACCCGGCGGCGCTCTTCGCATTGGAAGCCCTCCTCGCCCTTGATCATCAACTCTTCAGCCTGTTGAATGGGACGCTGACCCATCCTGTGCTGGACCGGGTCCTGCCGCCCTTCTCGCGCTTCCAGTATTTCCAGCTTCCGCTGCTCGCCGCGGTGGTTGCAGGGCTGTACTACGGCACGTCACGCACGCGCTGCCTGATTCTGTTGACGGGTCTGGCGGTCGTCCTGGCGGACATGATTGGCATGGACGCCAAGCTGGCCACCGAACGCCTCCGGCCCTTCATGGCGCTGGACGAAGGGGACTACCGTCTTGTCGGCACACGGGGCTCGCGCCGCGTCAGCTATTCGTTCCCTTCGAACCACGCGGTGAACATGTTCGCCGCGACGACGGTGTTGGCTGTGGGTTTCCGCAAGCAACTGGGCCGGCTGCTCCCCCTCCTTTTCATTCCGGCGCTCCTGGTCGCCTGGTCGCGTGTGTACATGGGCGTCCATTTCCCGGGGGACGTGTTTGGAGGTGCGGTGATTGGAGCGGCGGTCGCTCTGGGCCTGCTCGCTTTCCACCGCCGGCTGCCGATACTCCGGGAGAACGAGGAGGGGAAACTCCGCCCGAACTGGTTCGCCCTCACCGCCCTGCTGGTTGTGTTCGCTGCTGTTTATCGTTTCACCGTCATCGCGCGGGGCGTCTATCCGCTTTCCTCGGAGGAGGCGCAGTACTGGGAGTGGTCGCGCCGGCTGGACTGGAGCTACTACAGCAAGCCTCCCCTCATCGCCTATCTCATCCGCCTTTTCACGGAGGTGCTCGGAACGAGCGCCTTCGCCGTGCGTGCTGTTGCTGTGACGTGCTCCGTGGCTGGCATGATTGTGACATGGTTCTTCGTCAAGGACATGTTCCGCTCGGACCGGATGGCATTTTTCTCCATTCTTGTACTCTCGGTCATGCCGCTCTTTGCCGCTGGGGCCGTTATCACGACGACGGACGCGCCGATGATGCTCTTCTGGGCGGCCCTCTGCTATACGGTCTGGGTGGCAGTCTCGCGCGATCGCCCCGCGCTGTGGTACCTGGCGGGTGTGTTTTTCGGTCTCGGGCTATTGAGCAAGTATGCCATGATCTATTTGCTGCCCTGCCTTGCGGTGTTCTTCATTCTTTCACCGGAGCACCGTCATCATTTGCGCCGGAAGGAGATATGGCTCGGGGGTGTGATAGGCCTCGCGCTCTTCACCCCGGTGATCTACTGGAACTGGAGGGAGGGGTGGGTCACCTTCCGCCATGTCGCCGCTCATGCCGATGCGGAAGGCGGGCTGGGAATTAACCCTGCCTGGGTGCTCGAGTATATCGGCTCGCAGGCCGGCCTCGTTACGCCCCTCATTTTCGGTGCGATGCTGTGGTTCACCTGGTCGGTACTGCGGCGTGACAAGTGGGCTGCCGATCCGCGGGCAAAATATCTGATCGCGCTCGGTGCGCCGGTTTTCCTGATGCTGCTGGTGCAGAGCTTCCGCGGGCGTGTCTACGGGAACTGGGCCGCGCCGGCGTATTACACCTGGGCGATCCTCGTGGTATGGCAGACGGATCTGCTCCTCGAGCGCGTCCGTGGACGGACACCGCGCCGGTGGCTGTACGCCGGCATTACGGCGGGACTGGCCATGCCCGCCGCCTTCACCGCGTTGCTGTACGACCGGGACGTGTTCCGGGCCATTCAGGACTCTGCCGAATCGCTCGGCCTTCGCATCCCGGCACAAATGGACCCCGGATACCAGCTACTCGGTTGGGATGAAATGGGCGAGTGGGTCACCCGCGCCTTGTGGACGATGCCCAATCCGGACAAGACCTTTCTCATGACGGAACGCTACCACGTGGCAGCGGAAATGGCATTCTACGTACACGGGAGGCCCCGCACGTATTCCGTCACTTTCAGCGGCCGTATGAACCAATACGACATATGGGGACCGCCAGAAGACAAGGAAGGCTGGGATGCGATCTATGTCCGGGACCGGCGCCTTGAGTATCTGCGCAGCGCAATAACGAACCGCTTCGAGGAAGTAAGCGCTCCGGAATATTTCGAGTTCCGTGTCCGGGACCAGGAGTACCGCGTCTTTACATTGTTCCGGCTCTACAATTTCGACGGCGAGTTCGACCCGGACGACATGACAGTCACTTCCTATTGACCTCCGCCCTCCCCCAACGCCCATGGTCCGGAAAAGCGGGAAGGTACGCCCGCGGAAAGAAAATGGGTCAATTATGCACCAAATGATATCCCGGTCATGCCTGGTAACCCTGTCCGCAGCAGGCCTGCTTCTCGGCGCTGCCACCTCGCCCGCCGAGCCGGCAGCATGGTGGAATTTCGATGAGCAAGAGGGGCACATCGTGCGGGACGTTACCGGGAACGGTCATGACGGGGTCATCCATGGTGACGTAGTTCGCGCCGCCGGAGTGAGCGGCGGAGCCCTCCAGTTCCCCGGGGACACCAGCGCCTATGTGTCCGTGGAAAACAAGGAAGGGCTGGATTTTACCACTGCCATGACCATCGAGGCGTGGGTGAAGCGAACCGACACAGGGTCGCGATGGGACGGCATCCTGTCGAACGCCTGGGGGAGCAGCGGGTATCAGATATTCTACGGCGCCAACACGCAGGCCTTCACGCTTTATCTGCACACCGATGAGCGGAGCTATGCGCCGGTCACGGGGGTACACATCCCGATTAGTGAGTGGATGCACCTCGCGGTGGTTTACGATGCCGGGGAGGGCTTCGTCCGTCTATATCAAAACGGGCGCCAGACCGCACAGTCCGCCTGGACCGGGACCATAACGAATTACCCCGAGGAGTTCTATATCGGCCGGGCGATCGGGCGCCACTTCGATGGCTTCCGGGGTCTTCTTGACGAGGTGAAACTGTACGGTCGTGCGCTCTCCCCGGAGGAAATTGCCGCAGGTTATGAGGTTGTTGCTGCCGGGCTCCCCGCACCCTCGGACCCCTTGGAACCCGTCTTCCGCAACGCAGAAGCAAAGCGCGACGGCGACGTGATCCGCGTCACCTTCGAGCGCCTCCCCGACTCCTCATTCGCTCCCGAGGACAGGCTGACTATCTACCGCAGCTCCTACCCGCGCAACGACCACGTCCCCGGAGCACTGGCGGAAGGCGAGGTAGTCTTTCAAGGCACGCTGGAGAGCGAAGACGGTATTCATTTTGAGTATGTGGACGACACGGGCATTGAACCCGGCGTCACTTACTACTACTGGCCGACTCCCGACGGAGAGAATTTCCGTATTTTCCGTGCGCACGTCCGGGTGCGCCACCCCGAGATCTGGTGGACCCCGGAGCGTATAGATCAGGAGATTGACGCCGTGGCGGAGCGCTTCGCAGACAAGCTGGAAGTGCGCCAGGTCGGCGAGACAGTCGAGGGCCGTCCCCTGCGTGCGCTGTACGCGGGCAACCCGGATCGCCGGATTGTCCTGATCGGTGCCGTGCACGTCTCCGAGTCGGGGCCCGAGCTGATCATCCCCGCCCTTGCCGGTGTTCTCGAGGAGAGGCCGGAGCTGCTTGAGGAGGTCGGCATCGCCGCGCTGCCCTGTGTGACGCTCGACGAACGCGAATGGAAACTCGCCGAGGGCTACCCCCGTTACCTGCGCACGAATGCCAACGGTGTGGACCTGAACCGCAACTTCGACGCCCGGTGGCGCCACGCCATTCCTGCGCCCGGCCCACAGACGTATCAGGGGGAGGAGCCGGGCTCGGAACCGGAAACACAAGCCATCATGGCGCTTCTCAGGGAGTCGAATCCCCTCACGGTGCTCGACTTCCACAGCGTCGGGTCGCTCGCAAATGCCTTCTTCCTCTACAGCGGTTTCGCCGAGGTGGACAGCAACACGGGTTACCTCGAACAGAGCCGCGAAGTGGCCGAAGTTTATACGGAGGCCATGTACGGAGAAGGTTGGGAGGAATACCTGATCTTTCGTGGCTCCCCGAATTTCGGCACGGTCGGGTCTTGGGTCTACGAGGAGTTCGGCGTGCCCTCTTTCAGCTTGGAACTCGACAACCACCCCGAACCGGTCAAGTACGTGCATGCAGACGCCTTGCCTCTGGAGATGCTTGAGGAATACCAGGTCCGCCACCGTGACGGCATCATCGCGTTGATGGAAGCCTTCGCGAACGGCGTCATCCCGGAGCACTACGAGGACCGGGAGTAGCCCGCTCCGTCCGGATCTGCAACGAATCCCAGCGCGCCAGTGGCCTGCCCCATTGGCGCGCAACTTCTCTGGCAGCCGTCTCCCCGATCCCGGGCTCCCGCCCGAGGAAGAGGGCGTGCAGCTCGGTCTCGCGTTGAACCACGTCCCCGGTTCCACGGAGCCCCGCGAGGGCGCGTCCGGCATCCGGCAGGAGGTGACGGCCGACCTCCTGAAAGTCCCAACATGCGAGTCCGCAGCCCTGCCAGTCCAGCGCGGCAGGGGAGAGCGCCAGCGCAAAGCGCCGGATCACACCCGCCTGGAGCAGGTAGCGCATGGCTGGGCGAACCCCGGCGCGCTCCATCTCTGCTGCCCCGGCGATCTGTTTCCACAGGTCAGCCGAAGGATCGAACCGAACCGGGTGAACCAGCGCCTCCACCAGCTTGGCCGCGTCACCGGGAAGTGGCGGCATCTCCATCGGCTCCCCCTGCGTGAGCAGACTCCGCTCCCCTCCGGCATCGAGCAGCCGCTCGGGGCCATCCTCGAATGATAACAGGAAGCCCACCTTGAGGAACCGCGACGAGGCACCGTCCGGGCTCTCCTGCAGCCGCATGGCACTCCGGCACCACTGGTCTTTCGATCCTTGCCCGGTCCACCGGATGATTTCGCCGGGAGAGCGGGTGGGAGGAGCATCCGACTGTACCAGGGTCTCCCGCGCCCCGGCCAGATGGGGATTGGGCTCTCCCCGGAATCCCGTCACAGCGCCCTCCCGCTGTAGGAGAGCCAGCCCCTCCTCCATCGCCCGGCGCTCCATGCGCAGCCCAGCCGCAAGGTCCCCAAGCGGGTCCTCTGTCAGGGGCAGCGCCACCTGCGCGCTTTGCAGCAGCCGCCGAGTTTCGGGTTGTTTCAGAAGGTCCAATGGCACTCTCCTCTTCTTTGCGGGACAGACGGAGCCCGCGTGCTCCACCCGCAAAAACTCCACCGGGGCGTCCAACGTGTCCACCCATCAGTTGCTCCCATCAAGCCCGGCCACCCTGCCATGGCGCGGCCTCATTCACCGCTACCGCGATTTCCTCCCTGTCTCGGAGAACACGCCCATCGTATCGCTCAACGAGGGGAACACTCCTCTCGTGCCGTGCTGTCATCTCGCCGACGCACTGCGGACAGACGTGGAGGTCTTCGTCAAGTATGAAGGCTTGAACCCCACAGGGTCTTTCAAGGATCGCGGCATGACCATGGCCGTCTCCAAGGCCCTGGAGGAAGGCTCCCGGGCCGTGATGTGTGCTTCCACGGGCAACACCTCCGCCAGCGCCGCCGCCTATGCCGCCCGGGCCGGGATGACCTGTGCCGTTCTCATTCCAAGTGGAAAGAACGTCGCCCTCGGCAAGCTCGCCCAAGCATCCATCGCCGGCGCAAAGGTCATTCGGATCGCAGGGAACTTCGACAAGGCGCTCGAGATGGTGAAGCAACTGACCGAGCGCTACCCCATCACCCTCGTCAACTCCCTGAACCCCTACCGCATTGAGGGACAGAAGACGGGGAGCTTTGAGATCGTGGAGCAGCTCGGCGGGGAACCGCCTGACCTGCACTGCATCCCGGTCGGAAATGCCGGAAACATTACGGCCTACTGGAAGGGCTACAAAGAGCTGCACGAACGCGGCCTGACGGACCGCCGGCCCGTCATGTGGGGCTTCCAGGCGGAAGGCGCTGCGCCAATCGTGCACGGAAAGCCGGTCCCTGAGCCAGAAACCATCGCCACGGCCATCCGCATCGGCAATCCGGCGAGCTGGAAGCAGGCCGAAGCCGCCCGCGACGAGTCCCATGGCCTGATTGACATGGTCACGGATGGGGAAATCACCGAAGCCTACCGCATGCTCGCCTCCCGCGAGGGGATATTCTGCGAGCCAGCCAGCGCCGCGAGTGTGGCCGGATTGTTGAAAATGAACAAGTTGGGCAGGCTGGAGGAACTCCGCAAGCGCCTCGGAAAGAAGACCCTTCGAATCGCCTGCGTCCTGACCGGTCACGGCCTCAAGGACCCGTCCTACGCCACGGAGTGCGCCGAACCGCCCGTCGAGGTCCCGACCGACATGGCCGCCGTGCTCGAATGCCTGGGCCTGGAGCCATAGGGCGGTCCGGAAAATGCATTTTCGCTCTCCGAGCCGCTTGACACGGCAAGCCTTTCGGCTCTCATCTCGGTCCTGAGTGATGTCCCATCAAAGGGAGGTCCCGCCCATGAAGACGACAGCGATTTTCCTCACAGCCCTTGCAGCAGCCGTTGCGCTCCCCGCGGCGGCGGAAGCCCGTTGGTACGAAAGCCCCTGGTTCTGGGGTCCGACCGGCTTGGTCGTCGGTGGCGCCGCCGGGTATGCGCTTGGTAAGGATCAAGCCCGCAGATCCGTGCCGCACCACCACCACGCCCCCTCGCCCTACTATACCGGCGGGCCGGTGTACTACACCGGCGGCACGTACCACCGCGAAACCCGCTTCTGGCCCTTCTACCGCCGTACTGAAAGCTACCCCATCGCCCGCACCATGCCGCTCGTCTACCAGCCCCAGGCCGTATCGCTCGCCCACCCCGTGAGCACCTACCACCCGCACGACGTTGTCTACACGGGGCGCAGTTTCGGCTACGACTGGGATCGCCGGGAATCCGACAAGCCAGAACCCACCCAGATCAACGTCACCATCGGGGACAACAACCAGGACGTGGTGATAAACGTGGGCGGGACGGAAACACGCGCGGGGAAGAACTCCGGCGAGGAATGGGTCACCGTCCCCATGGAGAACACGGTCAACGGACGTCTCGGGGTGAACGGGCGGATGGTGGACGTACGCGTCAACGCCTCGGACGTCGCAAGAGCCGTCGAGCAGGAACGGAACCGCCGGGAAGCCGAAACGGCCCCCAAGCCGGAAGAGACCACTCCCTCCGAAACCAGCGAGGACGAAACGCCCGAGGAGTAATGCCGGTTTCGCAGAGCCCCACCCTCAACGTTTTTCCCGGGCCGGAGCCGAGTCCAACTCCCTCCGGCCCTTTCTTTCCAGCGCGCCCGTAGCTCAGTTGGATAGAGCAACGGACTTCTAATCCGTAGGTCCCGTGTTCGAGTCACGGCGGGCGCGCCACTGAAAACACCAGACTTACAGTCGAATCTTCGATGGTTGTTCGCCAGGGTGTGTGCCCAGAATTGGCGTCAGAATCATTGCGGTGTGCCCAGGGCAGTATCCCCGCTCAGTCATCGGCCAACAGCGTCTGGAAGGCCTTGGCGACCTCGGCCAAGCGCCTCGTGACGCGCGAGAGGTAGTGCCCCGTCGTGACCGGTGAGAGGTCGGGCGACTTGTGCCCCATGTAGAGGT
>SLOM01000026.1 GCA_007132505.1 Candidatus Sumerlaeota bacterium | reverse complement strand
TCATTCAGGAGTAAGACAGCCAGGCGCAAAGGGAGGCGGCCCGCCCGGGCCACCTCCCCTGCCGCCTCACCCACGCGACCACCCGGCAGACCCTGCCGGTATCCCGTTCGCCCCTCCCGCTTCGTGCAGGAGGGGCGAACGCCGTTTGGGGCTGGTTCCTGGTCCTGCGTGCCGATTGACGCCGTACCTGTGGGAATCGAAGGCCAACAACCCGGTCAGCAGCCGTCGCTCAAGGAGCGGGAACAGTCGAGAAGGCAGACCTCCCGGGGGAAAGCGGGCCGCTTCGTCTTTTCTTCGTTGCCCCTGCCGGTTCTGTGGGGTTCGCTCCGGGCATGCTCGCAAGGCTGGTTTCCTTCGCGATACATGGGATAGACGCTTTCCCCGTGCGGGTGGAAGTGGACGTGGTGGACGTGCCGGAGGCCTCCTCGGCCACGTGGAACATCGTGGGCCTGGGAGACATGGCGGTGCGCGAGGCGCGGGAGCGCGTGCGGGCTGCGCTGAAGAACAGTGGCCTTGCGTTGGCGCAGAAGCGCGTCGTGGTGAACCTCGCCCCGGCGGACATCCGCAAGGAAGGGTCACACCTCGACCTGCCGATGGCGCTGGCGGCCCTCGTGGCTACGCGGCGTGTCGAGCGTCCCAAGCTCCGCATCGCGGCAGTGGGGGAACTCGGCCTCGACGGGACGCTGCAGCCACTCCCGGGCGCCCTGCCCCTTGCCATCGGTGCGAGGGAACAAAGGATGGACGGCATTCTTCTCCCCGAGTCGAATGCGGGAGAGGCCGCGCACGTTGAAGGCCTCTCCGTCTATCCGGTGCAGACGCTTCGTGAGGCGGCGGAATTCCTGAACGGGGACCGGGAACTCCGGCCGGTGAAGCCCTCCGATCTTCCGCGATCGGGACCCCTGCAGGACGGGGAAGACCTCCGCGACGTGAAGGGCCAGGAGGGCGCCAAACGGGCGCTCGAGATCGCGGCGGCCGGCAACCACAACCTCCTGTTCGTCGGTCCGCCTGGAAGCGGCAAGACCATGCTGGCGCGCCGAATCCCAGGCATCATGCCGCCGATGACGTTCGCGGAGCGCATCGAGGCGTCGAAGATTCACAGCATTGCCGGCATGCTGAACGGGCAGACCGGCCTGCTCCCGGCACGTCCCTTCCGGGCGCCCCATCATTCAGCCTCGCATGTGGCGATGGTCGGCGGTGGACTGATTCCGCGGCCGGGGGAGGTGAGCCTTGCCCACCATGGCGTACTTTTCCTGGACGAGTTGCCGGAGTTCTCCCGCAACACACTGGAAGTTCTTCGCCAGCCGCTGGAAGACGGGAAAGTACTCATCGCCCGTGCCGCCACCTCGACGGAGTTCCCCGCGCGCTTCCTGCTGGTGGCGGCGATGAACCCCACACCGAGTGGGTACGACCCGGAAATCGCCGTGCAGGGGCGCAACACGGCGGCCCAGATACAGCGCTACCTGTCGCGGATCAGCGGCCCTCTTCTGGACCGTATAGACATGCACGTGGAGGTGCCGGCAGTAAAGCTGAAGGACCTGCGGCACCGGGAGGCGAAGGAGGGAAGCCGCGAGGTGCGGGAGCGGGTCTGCGAGGCGCGCGACCGTCAGCTGCGGCGCTTCCGCGAGAGAAACAGCGTCTTCTGCAACGCGCACATGACGTCCCGGTGCCTGAGTGAATTCTGCCATCTCTCCGGGCCGGCTCAGGAGGTTCTGGAGGCCGCGATGAAGAGGCTGAACCTCTCCGCGCGTGCTTACGACCGCCTTCGCAAGGTGGCCCGCACAATCGCGGACCTTTCCGGGTCGGACACCATCGGCCCGGAGCACGTCAGTGAGGCGGTCGGGTACCGCAGTCTGGACCGGCTGGTGTAGCCGGGACAGCGTACTCCCGCTTTTGAGGCGAGCGGGCGCGGGGCTGCCTGCTACACGGAGCGATAACTCTTCAGCAGATAGAATCCCATGGCGGCAAAGAGAACGTTCGGCCCATAGGCAGCCAGCAGCGGGTCCACAATCCCTGCCAGCGACATCTGCCTGCCGAGGATCACGAGCAGGTAGTACGCGAAAATATAGGCCAATCCACCGCCAAACCCGATGATCACACCGGCAGAGGAAGGCCGCAGGATGTGCCCGCACATGAGAATCGCCAGCACGATGCTTCCCAATGCGATGGAGAAGTTGACGTGCATATACGTCCGCAGGACGTGCGTCGGCTTGCCCTGTAGCTCGAATATATTGATATACTCACGCAACTCGGCAAAGCCCATCGCGGAGGGGCGGAAGCGCTGGCGGAGATAGCGTGTCAGGTCGGCTTCGAGCTGCAGTTCCGGTTCATCGCCCTCGCGCAGTTGCTCTGCCCACTGGTAGCTGCTGACGGATCCATCCGGGGCGTAGCGGCGGAAGTGCGCGTTGTGGAAGACCCACTGGCTTTCACCCTCTTGCTCCACGCGCTCTGCGAATTCGGCGTCCAGGCGCCAGCGCATGTCCCGCATGTTGTCTCCCATCTGGAAGATGATGGGCTGGTCCATGCGCTCGGTGGCGGGATCGAAGCCGATGATGTTGTAGAATCGCTCGCCGAGGCCGCGCTGGAACACGTTCTGCTCGCGCGTGAGTGTTTCAAGACTGCGCTCCTGGAGCTGTATTCTCTCGATGCGGCGGGATGCTTCGTCGCCCGGGTTGGCCAGAAACTCGATCGTGAGGTAGCAGATGACGGAGAAAATGGCGGCAAGTACCAGCAGGGGCGTGGCCAGGCGCAGGGAACTCACTCCGCCGCTCATGTAGGCCAGGATCTCATTGTTGCGAGCCTTCACGGTGAACACCCACAGAATGCAGGCAGCCGTACCGACGGGGATCGCGTAGGACACCTGCCGGGGAATCGAGAAGAGGTAGTAGAGCATCAGCCAGCCGAATTTCTGTCCGCCGGCGCCGATCAGGTACTGGTTCTTCTCGAGCAGTACTGAGACCAGATAGCCGACCTGCACGAATACGATGAGCGTGATGAAAGCGACGAAAAACGACCGGATCAGGTCGCGGTCAACGTAGGGAATCATGTTCTGCGGTGCCCTTCTCTCTGGAGGTCAGTTGCCTGCACTTGTTGCGGTGCTGTTGGGTTGGGGAGTCCAGTTTCCGACCACGAGGAGCCGCTCCCAGCGGCCCTGCTCGAAATTGTAGTAGTTCTCGTTGTGGACAACGAGGACCCGGGGGTCCACCTGGCCTCCATAAAGCCGCCGGAAATCGCCCTGTTCCCACTCACGTGCCGTGATGACCATTGCCACTGGGTTCTCCACGTCGTTGAGCAATGCGAATCCGCGGTCGCGTTCCTCTGCGCCGACCATGTCCACGTAATCGCCCCAATAGAAGACCAGGCTGGGCTCCTGGTAGCGCACCGCGGCAAGCTGCGTCTCCTCCGGGGCGTTGGCGTGTATCCACTCCGCGAGCTGCCGGGAAGGGCGAAACTCGTCCAGTACGGGCATTACCCAGAGCAGGGCGAGCGGTACGACGATGGCAAACGAGAGCCCCCATGCAGCCAGAGCAGGGGTGTCGTATGCTTTGACCCAGAACCAGGCTCCGGCAATCAGCGCGCCTCCGAGAAGTAGTCCCACGGTGATGAAGGGAAGCAGTCCCACCGGAAAACCCGCCAGCCGGACGGCCACAGGCAGGCCCACGATCATCGCCAGTCCGGCCAGTGCCGTGAACCCACCTCCGATCCATCGCCAGCCATGCCACTGGCGCGGCGTCGTCGCAGCGCGCTCGTGCATCGTCCACCAGAGCCCTGCCATGAGCGCCAGCGCCGGGAGCAACGGGGCGATGTAGTGGGGGAGCTTCGTCGTCACGAGGGAGAACATCACAAAGCCCGGCACGAACCAGCTCCAGAGCAGCCGCATCGCGTCGCAGCGGCGGTTCACGGCGGCCCACAGGGCGGAATTCAGGGCCAGCGCCGTGAACGGCAGCATCACAAGGATCACCACCGGGATGTAGTAGAAGATCGGTCCGGCGTGATGGTTTATGGCCATGCGTGTGCGCTCGATCACGTGGAAGCCGACGGCCTCGCGAAAGAACTCCCCGTCGGTGCGCACCCAGGTGGGGATGACCCAGGGGAGCGTCACGGCAAGCATCACGGCGAGGCCGGTCCCCCAACGCGTGAGCTGCGTTATCGGATCAAAAACCTCGGGACGGTGGGGGAGTGCGGGGACAAACGCGTGGTCCTCCACCCCGCGGCGCCTGTTCCACCAGGTCCAGCCATGGTACCCAAGGATGGCGAACGCCACGACGGCGATGCCGGGCGGGCCCTTGACCAGGATGGACAAGCCGATCACAACCCAGAAGAGAACATGGCGCCACCAGGCAAAGCCCAGCCGCTGCTGCTCCCACCAGATGTAGAGCGCCGCCACTACGGTCAGGATCAGCGTGGAGTCGGTTGTCGCCGCTTTTGAGATCAGCATGAGCATGGACGAGAGCATCGCCACGATTGCCGCCACCGAGGCCCCCCGTACGCTGCACCCAAGCGCGAGGGCGAAGTGGAAGAGCAGCAGCACGCGCAGGGCACCCATCAGCGCGGAAGGAAACCGGACGGCGAACTCCGTCTCTCCGAAGACCGCCATGGCCGGTGCCATGAGCCAGTAGGTGAGGATGGGCTTGTCGTAGCGGATATCGCCGTTGAAGTGCGGGACGATGAAGTCGCCCGTGCGCAGCATCTCCTGCGTGGCCACGGCGTAGCGCGGCTCGTCCCTGTCCCACAGGCTGTGGCTGCCGTTCCCGATGAGGAAGAGGAAGAAGGCGAGGAGGGCCCAGGCGATTGACAGTCGTATTTGCTTTGCCACCGTACTCCCTGTTTGCTCACGATCCGCGCCCGACAGGCTGGGGTTTCGCCCCACCGCGTCAAGAGCACAGGTATGGCAGCCCTCCCGTCCCCGGCGCAAGGCCGCCCGCGCCCGCCCCGCTCCAACCCCGTCTGAAAGGCCGAAATGTCCCTGAAGCCTGAAGCCAACCAGCGCCCGCTGCGCCGGCAGGAGTTGCTGCCGCGCTCCTTCCACCCGTGGAAGGTCGCTCTGGGCCTCACACTGCTCGTCCTGGCCATCATCGAGATTCAGTTTGCCGAGCAGTCCTTCGACTTCTTCTACACCAACCTGCGCGATCACTTCAGTTTCCTGGACGACTACTTCGCCACGACCCGGCAGATCGGCTCAACCTTTGGCATTGGGCTGACCATCATCGTCTGGCTCTTCTGCACGAGGGCGCGGCACACGCTGGTCCCGTTCGGGATTGCCATCCTCATCTCGGCCACCCTTGTGACGGCCATGAAGGAAGTCACCGGCCGGAGCCGTCCGCCCTACGGTGTGCGGATGAACATGCACAGCCCGGAGATGCAGGAGGTCTGGCAGTATCTCGAGGAGAACCCCAATCCCGTCCTCAAGCCCGAGCGCGGTGACTACTGGCTTTGGTTCTCCCCCCATCGGCCGCACTTTCGCGGCGATTATGCCTCCTTTCCCTCGGGTCACGCCACGAGTGCCGTGATCATTGCCGTGTACCTTTCGCTGATTGCTCCGAGGGCCCGTTGGCTGTGGTGGATTCTCGCCGTGGGTACGATTGTGTCGCGCGTACGATTCCTGCGCCATCACCCGGGGGATGTGCTGTTTGGTGCCGGACTGGGGTTGCTGACCGTTTACTGGGTCTTTGCTGCGCAATGGCCCACCCAGCTCGGGCATTGGGCCGCCACGAAGCTGGAAAAGCTGCTCCGCACTCCCGATCCCACGCTGCCGGCCGAGGAGTACGACCGGTTGTATGGGCGGGCGGTGGAGGAGGAGGGCTCGGGGCCTGCCGGTGCGGAGGGTGACCCTCAGTCTCCCTCCTGATCGTCCGTGCGGCTTCCTCCGAGATCGCCCAGATGGTAGCCCTTCCGCCCCATCCAATTGGGGACAGGGTCCTCGCCGCCGCGGCATAGCGGCTGACACCTGAGTACCCGCCATACGATCAGCGCCACGGCCGGAGCCAGCGGGCCCCGCTGCAGCGCCTCCTCCGCGTAGTGCGAGCAGCTCGGGAGGAACCGGCACTGCCCGCCCAGCAGCCAGCCGAAGTAGCGCTGATACCCCCAGACCAGATACAGCAGCATCTGCCTCGCGCCGCGGTCCACGGGCAGCCATGCCCGGCGCAGTGCGCTCACGGACTCACTCCCGCCGCTTTGGACGCAGTGGGGCGCAACAACACCGGCCGTGTCACAAGGAAACGCTCCCGCTATCGAAGTGGCGCAACATCAGTGGTTCCAGTCCGTGGAGTGAGGTTTGAAAATTGCATCGCCACGAGGCGGCAGATCACTCTCTGGAGAGCAATGAGCCGCATGGAGCCACGGGAACCCAACAAGAACCCGAAACACGAAGCAGAAGAATCGAAGCGGAAGCACCACGACCGCGAGAGGGAATCCGCCCGCATCGTGGACGTGGAGACGGCCTCTGCCTCACCGGAGCGGGACGAAGAAGTGGAAAACGCCGGGGAGCCGGACGAGAAGTTCCTTCACCCCGATGAGGAAGAGCAGGAGGAGGAAGCTGAGGCGGGCGAGGCGCGCTACCTTCGCCTTGCGGCCGACTTCGACAACTACCGCAAACGCATGGTCCGCGAGATGGCTCTCGAACGCCAGCGCGGGAGGCGTGACGCGGCGGAGCGGCTCCTGCCGGTTTACGACTCGCTGGCTGTCGGACTCACGCAGGTGAAGGACGACGAGAGCCCCGCACGGGCCGGTATGCTCGCCGTACAGGCGCAGTTGCTCGGTGCGTTCGAGCAGCTCGGCCTGCGCAAGATCCCAACGGTGGGGGAGAGGTTCGATCCCGAGCTGCACGAGGCGATTCAGCAGATGCCCCACTCCGAGTTCGAAGAGGGTGTCGTCTGCATGGAGGCCCGGGCCGGTTTCGTGGACGAGCAAGTGGGGCTGCTTCGCCCTGCCCAGGTGATTGTCAGCTCCGGCAGTCCGGAGTAAGGACACAGCCAAGCGCAGACCCTGCCAGGGGACGGAGAGCCGATGGCAGTCAAGTATCGAGACTACTACGAAATCCTGGGTGTGCCGCGCAACGCGTCGGCGGAGGAGATCCGCCGTGCCTACCGGAAGCTGGCGCGCAAGTACCACCCCGACGCCAACAAAGGGGATTCGTCCAGCGAGGATAAGTTCAAGGAGATCAACGAGGCGTATGAGGTCCTGAAGGACCCGGAGAAGCGGAGGCGCTACGACCAGCTGGGCGACAACTGGAAGCAGGGCCAGGATTTCCGCCCGCCCCCGGGCTGGGAAGGGTTCGCCGGCGGATTCCCCGGAGGCGGTGGAGCAGGGGGCGCACAGGGCTTCAATTTCGGCAATTTCAGCGACTTCTTCGAAGCCCTCTTCGGCGGTGCCGGTGGATTCGAGCGGGGGGCGGCAGGCGGCCGCGGTCCCCGTGTTGAGTTCCGGACGAGCCGTGGCGGATTCGGTGGCAGCCCCTTTGGCGAGGGCGCCAGTCCCTTCGAAGGGTTCGGCCAGCAGCCCCCTCCCACGCCCCCCTCGGAAGCCACCATCGAAGTACCGCTTTCGCGGGTGCTTCACGGCGGCCTGCAGAAGGTCTCGCTCTCGATACCTGGCAGGGGCACTCGCACTTTCGACATCCGCATCCCCCGCGGGATCGAGCAGGGGAAGAAGATCCGCCTCCGCGGCGAGGGGCCCAACGGAACGGATATTCACCTCAAGGTGCGCTACGCGCAGGACTCGCTCTACAGGCTGGAGGGTGAGGACCTGGTTGTGAACGCCTATGTGAGCCCGGCTGTGGCGGCGCTGGGCGGCAAGGCTTCGGTCGAAACGCCGGAAGGCACCGTGAACGTGACGATCCCCGCCGGGAGCAGCTCCGGCAAACGGCTGCGGCTGCGCGGACGCGGCCTGCCCCGCACCAACGGCACCACCGGCGACCTCTACGTGCAGGTCATGATCGGCTTCGAAGGGCCTCTCAGCCCCGAGGAGCGCCGGCTTTACGAAGAGCTGCTCAAGGTGGAGCAGGACCGGCAGTAGCCGTTCTGGCGGGTGCATTCCGCCATTTCGAGGGTGTCTGACACGTCGGCGGATGACCGGTGAGGCCGTGCGCTCCCTCTTCGTTGCGTCGTAGCGCCGTTGCGTGCTCCTCCTTCTCATGGAACTCACGCCACGGCGCCACGGCACAACGGTGCCTGTGATGGACCTTTTCGTTCCCTCCGCGCCTCCGGTCCTCCGCGGTGAGTTCTTCTTCCGTAACGGTGGGCAAAGGCTGCGACCCCTGCCCGGGGTCCCCCGGGATGAAACGCAACCGCCCCTTATCGGCGTGAATCGGCGAAATCGGCGGATGATTTCTTCCGACCGGGGCACGCCATCCGGCCGAACAGCAGAAGGGAAATTTCCTGCGATTGGGTCTGCATCCGCGGGCGTTTTCGCTGTTTTGGTGCGTTGTTTCGCCTCTACCTGGCCCTGCGGGATCGGGCAGGTCTCGCAGGGTTCAGTGGACCGCTGCCAAGTGGGTCACGGACACCATCCCACGAAGTCGGGGGATACACCCCGTTCTGGCGGCCCCTCGGATTCGAGCTTGTCCCCGGGGCGCCAGCCGGAAGAGTAGCCCTCCTGCTGGCCAACCGTCACTGACCCTGACGCCGGGATGCCATGGACCTGATACTGATCGCCGCCGTCGCGCTTTTTGCCTCCTTTCTGACTTTCTTTAGTGGTTTCGGGCTGGGCACGCTCCTGCTGCCCGCTTTCGTGGTCTTCTTCGATGTGCCGGTGGCCGTGGCCCTGACCGCCGTGGTGCACTTTGCCAACAATCTGTTCAAGCTCGTGCTGGTGGGGAAACACGCCGACCGGGACGTGGTCTTTCGCTTCGGAGTCCCCGCACTGGCTGCGGCCTTCGTCGGGTCGGCGTTCCTTGTCCGTCTGGCCGGCGCTGAGGGCTGGCTGACGTACTCACTCGCCGGACGTGAGTTCTCCATCACTCCGCTCAAGCTCACCATCGGCGTGCTGATGCTGGGCTTTGCCCTGATGGACCTGCTGCCGCGGCTGCGCCGCATCTCCGTGCCGCCGAAGTACCTGCCGCTGGGCGGCCTCCTTTCGGGGTTCTTCGGTGGGCTTTCCGGGCACCAGGGGGCGCTCCGGAGCGCCTTCCTGATCAAGTGCGGCCTCACGCGCGAGGGTTTCATCGCCACCGGAGTCATCATCGCCTGCATGGTGGACGTGGCGCGGCTGACTGTCTATACGGAATCGTTCCTTGCGCTGGAGTGGCGGACGCACGGCCTCCCGCTTGCGGCCGGTGTGGCCGCGGCGCTGGCCGGTGCCCTTGCCGGCAAGCGCCTCCTCCCGAAGGTCACCATCCCCGCGATCCAGCAACTCGTCGGAGTCCTCCTGCTCCTGGTCTCCCTCGGCCTCATCGCCGGCCTGATCTAAGGGCTTGTCTCCGGCCCGGCGGGGGGTAGGGTGGCGCCCGCAAGTCCGGAGAGTCTCCCCCATGCCCATCCAGGAAGAAGAACACCCTCCCGAGCCGCAGACGCCTCCCGCCGGTCCGGCGGAGGCGCTTCTCGACCCGGAGGCGGCATCTGCCTGCGAGGCGGAAATACGGCGCGCCGGAGGCGTGGAGGTGTTCTTCGTGGGCCGGATCGGCGGCGGAGGGCGCGTCGTGTCCGTTAGTGCCGAGGCCTTCGGCTCGGCGGAGGTCGTCCCTGCTCCGTTCAACCGCGCCAAGCCGGGGGACGTGATTCTGCACAACCATCCCTCTGGTTTCCTGGAGCCCTCGGAAGCTGACCTCGGCATTGCCGCGCGGGCGGGGATGCTCGGCGTCGGGTTCTACATCATTGACAATCGGGCCAGCCGGTGCCGCGTGGTGGTGAAACCGAGCGCCCCCGTGGACCGGAAGGATGTCGGCGAGGGTGAGATAGACGAGGTCTTCCGGCCGGGCGGCCGACTCTCCCAGGCACTTGGGCCCGCCTATGAGAGCCGCGGGCAGCAGGTGGAAATGGCGAAGGCCGCCGGTCGGGCGCTCAACCGTGACGGGATCGCGGTCGTGGAGGCGGGCACGGGCACGGGCAAGTCGCTGGCCTACCTGGTGCCTGCCGTCATGTACGCGCTGCGCAACAACGACAAGGTGGTCATCAGCACGCACACCAAGACGCTTCAGGAGCAGCTTTTTCAGAAGGACATCCCGGACCTGCGGCGCATGCTCGGGGTGGACTTCAAGGCGGCGCTGATGAAGGGGCGCGGCAACTACGCGTGCCAGCGCAAGGCTGAGTGGGCCGGCGAGCATCAGGAGGACCTTTTCGCCCGGGAGAGCCTTGGCTCTTTCGCCCGCCTTCGCGAGTGGGTGTGGGAAACCTCCACGGGCGATCGTGCCGACCTGCCCTTTCAGATCTCCGACGACGTTTGGGAGGAGGTGCAGAGCGACGGGGACAACTGCAACCCGCAACGGTGCAAGTACTTCAAGGAATGCTTCTTCTACGAGTCGCGCCGGCGCGGTGCCGATGCGCGGATACTTGTGGTGAACCATGCGCTGCTGCTGGCTGATCTGTATATACGGCAGCAGACGGGGCGCTGGCACGACGTCGTGCTGCTGCCCCCGTTTCAGCGCGTCGTGGTGGACGAGGCCCACAACCTGGAGCGGGTCGCCGGGGAGAGTCTTGCCACCCGTATTACGCGTCTTGGCATCCAGCGCATCGTTTCACGTCTTTACAGGAAGGACTCGAAGCGGGGGACGAAGGCACTCGGCGTTCTGCCGGCATTCGCGGCCTTCCACGACAACCGGATCAAGGCGCCGGGTCTGCGGGAGGAACTGGAGCCAGCCGCCCGGGACATCGCCTCGCGGCTGCGCCAATGCGTGGAGGACGCTCGCCGGGCCGTCGAGTCCAACTTCCGGGACCTGCCCGACAGCCTGCTGGACGTGACGCGTGCGCCCCGGCCACGCGGGCGCGAGGATGCGCGCATCCGCCTGCCGGATTCGCTGTACGCCGAGGCCGGGTGGAATTCCGGCCCGGGCGGCATCCTCCGTGAGCTCACCGCCCAGCTGCAGGAACTCCAGGATGTGGCACTCGACTGCCATGACCAAGTGGCGGAGGTGCTCGGGAACTGGTCCGGCCTGCTGTCCAAGGACCCCGCCATGGACACGGAGGCCCAGAGTGTCCTGGGGGACTGGTCCGCCATGTTGCGCCGGCTGGACCGGGCTCTCAAGGCCCTGCGGGCGTTTCAGCGCCCCGATCCCGGGGTGTGCCGCTGGGCGCGCATCTCCGAGAGGACCTTCGTCCGGTCCTTCGGCCCCGGCCGCGTTTCCTCCACGGGATTGCGGGTCGAGTTGGCTTCTGCACCACTGGACGTGAGCGGGTTCCTGCGGGACATTCTACACTCGCGGACACGGTCCTCCATCTTCACCAGCGCCACGCTGACCGTGGACAAGGAGTTCCAGTTCTTCCGGGAGCGGGTCGGCCTGCCGCCGCCGGGCGAGCAGCCGGTCGAGCCCGAAGGGGGCCGGACGGAACCCGGCGAGGAGGAATTGCCGCCCGCCACACCCCGCCCGGTCGAATACTTGATGCTCGATTCCCCGTTCCGGTACAGGGAGAGGGTGTTCTTCGGGCTTCCGGCAAACCTCCCGCCACTGGACGAGGAGATGGCGGGATTCATCTCCGAGGCCATCCGGGCATCCGGCGGGCGGGCTCTTGTGCTCTTCACCAGCTATTCGATGCTGAACCGCGTCCATCGCCGCTGCGCGGAGCTGCTCCGGGATGTGCCCATCCCCCTTTACGCCCAGGGGGAGGACAGCCGCACGCGCCTGCTGACCCGGTTCCGTGAGGAGGAAACGTCGGTGCTGTTTGCCACCTCGTCGTTCTGGGAAGGGGTGGATGTGCGGGGACGGTCGCTGGAATTGCTCATCATCGCGAAGCTGCCCTTTGACGTGCCGGACGAGCCGCTCGTGGCGGCGCAGTGCGAATACCTTGCGAAGTGCGGCCGGGACCCGTTCCACAGCCTGTCGGTGCCGCGCGCGGTCATCCGGTTCAAGCAGGGCTTTGGCCGGCTGATCCGGGGGGCGGAGGATTTTGGTGCGATCCTGGCCGTGGACGACCGGCTGTACAGCAAGTCATACGGCCGGCGCTTCGTCCGTTCGCTGCCGGACCTGCCGCTGGTTCGTGCGCCGGAGGTGCAGCTTATCAACCGAATGGACGAGTTCCTGCGCCGGCATCGGGAGCGCCTGCCCTGAGCAGCAAAAGGAAACCGGCCGTGGAAGGCCCCCGGCCGGCGATCTGATTTCCGATTGTTGTGGTGTTGCTCAGAGCTTGTCCACAAGTTCCTTCACGCCGGCGGCGCTCTTGGCCAGTGCGGCGTTCTCTTCCTCGGTCAGCTTGACCTCGACGATCTTCTCGATGCCGTCGCGGCCGAGGATGACGGGGACGCCCACGAACAGGCCGGAGAGGCCGTACTCGCCCTCGAGGTAGGCGGCGCAGGGGAGAAGGCGCTTCTTGTCCTTGAGGATGCCTTCGGCCATCTGAACGGCGGCCGCGGAGGGGGCATAGTAGGCGGAGCCGGACTTCAGCAGGGCCACGATCTCGCCGCCGCCACCGGCGGTGCGCTTGACGATGGCATCGAGCTTGTCCTTGGCCAGGAACTGGGTCACGGGAATGCCGCTGACGGTCGTATAGCTGATGAGGGGGACCATGGCGTCGCCGTGTCCGCCGAGCACGAGGGCCTGAATGTCCTCGACGCTGACGCCGATGGCGTCCGCCAGGAAGGCGCGGTAGCGCGCCGTGTCAAGGATGCCCGCCATGCCGACGACCCGGTTCTTCGGGAAGCCGGAGGCGCGCATCGCGACCGTGCACATGGCGTCGAGCGGATTGCTCACCACGATGATGATGGCGTTGGGGCTCTTCGCGGCGGACTGGCTGGCGCACTCGTGGACGATCTTGGCGTTGGTGGCCAGCAGCTCGTCACGGCTCATGCCCGGCTTGCGGGGAAGCCCGGCGGTGATGATCACGATGTCGGAGTCCGCGGTTGCTTCGTAGTCGTTCGTTCCGGTGATGTTGGAATCGAACCCTTCCACCGGTCCGGCCTGGAAGAGGTCGAGTCCCTTGCCTTGGGGGACGCCCTCGACGATGTCCACGAGGACGATGTCCCCGAGTTCCTTGGAGGCGGCCCAGTGCGCTGCTGTGGCTCCAATGTTACCGGCACCTATGATGGAAATTTTCGCCCTTTTGCCCATGCAGGTGAATCCTTTCGGAGAGATTATTGGGGGTGTGCCGTGAAGGACGGGGTCAGAACGCCTCCGATTCGGCGGCACCACAGTCCTTTTACGCACCCCTCAGGTCAAGCGAACCCGGGAGCGAGTCCCTTCCCGGGGCGCAACTCAGCTCCGTGCAGGGTCAGTTGAGTGCTGATTGGGGGAAGAGGGTTCTCCAGCGGCCGTTTCGCCAGAAGACTTCGAGGGCCAGCAGCGCCTCGTCCCCCTCTTTCGT
>SLOM01000074.1 GCA_007132505.1 Candidatus Sumerlaeota bacterium | reverse complement strand
GCGCCGGTGAGTGGCTTAGTGGACGATCTCCATCCAGTCCATGACGCCGACGATGCCGCCAACCCAGTTGGCTCCGCCGCCGAGCGGTTCACCGCCGGTGCCCGCGTCGGAGTAGCCCTCGCTCTGGACGTCGAGGAAGTCCTCGTCCTCGGGGTCGGTTGAGGCGAAGTGCGGGTCGTAGGGTATGGTGTCGTCAAGGTTGTAGGTGCCGTCTCCCTGCAGCGGGTTGGGGTCGAGGGCATGCGGCCCGTCTTCGACCAAGGCGCTGTTGGAGATGTTCACCGTCACGTTGGCTGTCGCCTGCAGGGTGTTGTCCTCGCCGGCGAAGATGGTGTCGGTGACGTTCACCGTGAGCGGGTTGGCGCTGTCCAGGTTGAGCAGGTATCCCACCCCGGCGGCATCAAAGAGGGTCACGTCTGTGATGTTGACCGTCCCCTCGTTGCCGCCCAGGATGGCGATTTCACCAGCCCTGGTGGCATGAACGACCGTGTTGCCGTAGAGGATCACGTTGCTGATGTTCATTCCGCCGGAGAGATCGCCGGCGTAGAAGCCAACACCCTCGGAGGCGCTGCCGCTGATCCTTGCGTGGGCGATTGTGGGAAGCGCGGCCTGATTGGTCGCATCCCAGAAGAACACGCCTGCGCCGGTGGCGGATGCACCGGGCTGTCCAGCATTGGTGATGATGACGGGGTTCTCTTCGGTCCCTTCGATCGTCAGCGAGCCGCCCTGCGAGCGGAAACCAATCGCATGCCAGCCGGTGCTGTCGGTGCTGAGGATCTGCGTTCCCGGTCCGATGTTCATGACCAGGTTCTCGACCCCGCCCGTGACATCAATGCCCGAGGAGCCATGGTTTTCCATGACCGTGTCGCTGATGTTGATCACGAATCCGCCCTTGCTCTGGTCCAGGACCTGGATGGCGCGGCGGGCGTTGCGGTAGAAGCCGCAGCCCACCACGTTCATCGTGCCGGAGTTGGGATAGACGGTGATGGCGCCCACGGTGCCAGTGTGGTGGTAATGGGCGATGATGACGTTTTCGAAGTTATAGACCGTGTCCGATCCCGGCTGGTTGAAGCCGAGGAAGGGTGAACCGGTGCCAAAGCGGGTTGCGTCGCCCGTGTCACCGCTGGCGCCGGGGATGTCATCATGCGGATCCCACGGTTCGTTGCCAGCCTTGCTGGCGGTGAAGAGTAGGTTCCGAAGCGTGATGGTATTGCCCAGGTTGACGCTGTCTCCGCCCATTGAGAAGGGTCGGGCCCCTCGGGTGGCCACCGCCGCGTCAAACTCGGGGATCACGATCAGGTCTTCGATGAGGATCGTCTGACCGTTGTTGTCCATGGGGAGATTGAGGTAGGCGACAGTGCCGGTGAAGACGATCACGGGCCGGCCGTCCTGCTTGCCGGCTGTCTGGCCGGTGATGATGATGTCGTCAATGAACCCGTCGCGGAAGGAGGCCTGCGCGGTGTCGGTGAAGCCGGCCGTAATGACGAATTCGACGGGCTGGCCGTTGTTGTGCGCGCCCATGGCCATCACTCCGGTGATGGCCTCGCTGAGCGTCTCATAGTCCTCGCCGGGGCCGACGGTGACGCTGAGCGGCAGGGGTTGCGGCTTGATGTAAACTGCCACCTGGTCGCCGAACTGGCTGACGAACAGGTATTCATAGTGTTCTCCGGGGATGACCGCGATGCCGGAGGGCTGGTCGAAGTTCTGGGGGTCATTTCCCCACTGGGTGATGGTCTGGACCAGTTCCCCTGATTCGGCATGCACTATATAGACGGCATTGTCCACCGAGTTGGAGAAGATCACGCTGTCGTCGTAGTTGCGCACGCTCGGGCGGACGGCGGTTCCGGTGTCGCCGGCTTCCAGCACGAGTTCGTTCTGCGTATAGCCGCTGGGGTCCGCCGCGCTGCCGCCGAAGATGCGGTAGAGCCTGCCGCTTGAGACGGCGTAGATCTCGTCGTCGCCTCCGTCAATGGGGCGTACCGCGTAGTCACGCACGAATGAAGGGACGCCCGAGGTCGCCGCCAGGGTGATGGCTGCGCCGGTGTCTGTTGGGATCGTATAAAGGTCGCCGCCGAAGTGTCCCGTTAGGAGATTGGCCTCGTCGCTGAACAGCGAGCCGCCAATCTCGCGCCCGCTTTCGCCCGGTGTCAGAAGCCAGACCTGGTCGCCGTCGGCATCGTACTTGACGATCTCGCCGGCCTTTGCGCCCGTGGCGTCGCCGACAAGATAGACGTTGTCCTCCGAGTCCACAGCCAGGCCCTGGAAGGCGTTGTCTATATCAGCATTGACGTGGAGGACTTCTGCGGTGGGCTGGTTGCCAAGGAGAAGGGCGCCCAAGGCGTCCTCGGCCTTGTAAACGGTCCGGTTGCCGCTCGAGGAGAGGTAGAGCGTTCCCTGGGAGTCCGCCTCCATCCGGATGATCCCGGACTGGCTTTCCGGTGTGGTAAAGCTCTTGAAGTACACCCACTCTTCCCACGGTTCGCCGAGGGCGACGCGGAAGTCGTCGAAGTACCCCTCAAGGAGGTCGGCGCCGGCGGTGAAGCTGCCGAGCCTCATGCTATTCCACTCGGCGACGGGATCATAGGTGTCTGTGAATCCGAGAATCCCGTCCACGTAGAACTCGACCTCCGCGGGATAGATGCGGATTTCCATCTTCCGCCAGCCCGTCTTGCGGGGAATTGCGGTCGTGTCACCTGTGCCGTCCATGGCCGTCCAGCCGCTTCCGCCGCTTACAACCCGGCAGACATAGTGGGTATGGCTGTCGGCGTGGTAGACGCCCAGGGCGAGGAAATTGTCCCAATCGCCGCTGCCCCAGGTGCCGCCGTCAAAATGGCCGTAGGAAAGGCCCATCCGCAGACCTCGCAACCCCACGTCAGGGACGGTCTCAAGGGCCCGGGTGTGGTCGGCATCGTAATACATGAACGAGATGACCAGTGGCGTGTCCTCGGTGATGTCGGCAGGATCAACGGGGGTATGGCCTCCGGTCAGGCTGCTGGTGGTCAACTCGTCCTTCTGGATGGCGTTGGTGCCGGAGACCGCTTCCCCGTCGGTGGCGAGTCCGATGCCGGCGGTGAAGGCCGCCCACTGGTCAGTATCGGTGACATCGGCGCTTGCGTCGTAGGCCTCGAAGTCATCCTCGAAGATGACAGTCTGCGGGGTCCATGCCGCCGCGGTCCCGGCAAGAGCAAATGCTCCTGCCACTGCTGCCCATAGCACATGTCTCATGACTTTCGCCTGCCTTTCCCTTGATGAGGTCTGCGCCGTGGACCTTGGGGGCCGTGGGGCGCTTGCTCCGTGGTCAAGACGAGGGAGGCCGCGCTTGCTCCGGGCTTGCAGCCAGGCGTGCCGGACAGCCTTGGGCTGAAGCCAGGCGTGGGGGGTGCCGCGTGACGAGCCTCCTCTTCTTCACGGATTACTGTGAAAGCCGCAGCAAGTCGGGCCCAGGCGTCAAGTCATATCCGACCTTTTGGTCTTTTTTTTCTACGCCAGCAAAACTGACTTGAGCGTTCTTTCTGCCAAGTTGTCGAGATAGGCCTTCGGGTCCTTGCGGAATCGTCGCCCTGCGGCTCTTTGCTTTCGGCGTTCGCCGAG
>SLOM01000265.1 GCA_007132505.1 Candidatus Sumerlaeota bacterium | reverse complement strand
TTCCCCCGGGCCACTGCGGCGGCGTACTCAAGGGCCCGCGTCCCGATGACAACCATTTCCCAGAGGGCGGCGATGGCTCTCACCAGTGGAACCCTCAGCGCGGTCACCTTGCGGGAAAGGGCGCGGAAGGGCACCTGGCGGACGGCGATGGACCCGTCCTCCCGGCGCACGGCCACGGCGAACCCGGTCCGCGAGCGGATCATCACGCCGTCGAACACCGCCAGTCCGCCCGCCTCCAGCCGGCCCGTCCCGCTGCGGTTTGGGACTATTCCCTCGAAATGAATGAAATCCTCGTCTTCGTGAGCCATCCACCCGTCCGGTAGTTGGAGTCGCGGGAGAGAGGTTCTCCCCACGGCGCTGGAAGGCAAGAGGTGCCTTGCCGGTTGCTTCCGGGCAGGCCCCGGGCTAGCGCTTGGACAGTTGCGGTGCGAAGTTCACCGGCCGGAGGGCCTTCGGAATGGCAAAGTGGCAGTGGTCTTCACTCGGGGGCAGCGCGTTCAGGGCACTGATTGCAGGCGGTTTGATGCTGTTCCTGACGGCGCCCGGGGCGGCGGAGGAGAACGATGCCCCCGCCAGCGATGACCGTATCGAGCAGGCCCGCGAGCGATGGGGGAGCCACCATGCCGAGTGGGTGGGGCGCTTCATGGAGAAGAACCCGTCCGCGCCGCGGGGTGAGACCGTCTTCCTTGGCGATTCGATCACGAGGGGGTTCCCCCTCGACGAGGCGTTCCCCGACAGCTGGGCCATCAACCGGGGCATCGGAGGAGACCAGATCGCGGCGGTGCGCGACCGTCTGGATGTCTCGATCACGCCGCTTGCTCCCGCCCGGGTGATCCTCCTGATCGGAATCAACGACCTCGTGCCCGACTCCCGCAAGAGCATGGAGGAGTTGGAGGCCGAGTACCGGGCGCTGCTGGACGGAATCCTGGAGGAGGCACCCGGTGCGCAGGTGGACATCGTTTCCGTGCTGCCTGTGTCCGGCTCCTTCGGCCGCATTGGCCCGCTGGTGGTGGAGTTCAACGGCCTGCTGCGCGAGAGCGTGGCGCCGGACTACGGGCTCCAATACATTGACGCATGGAGCATTCTGGCGGGCGACGAGGGGTCCCTGCGGCCGCTGTTCACCAACGACGGCGTGCACCTGACCCGCCCGGGGTATGCCGCGCTGCTCGGCCCGCTCGTGGGCCGGGACCGCCAGATCAAGGGGCTGTGGAATCAGCGCGAGACTTGGAAGTGGTTGCTCGACGGCAACAGGACCCCGGACACCATCAACCCCTCAGGCGAGAGTTCCCTCCCCGGCGGACGGGGGCAGGACCAGGTCGTTGTCTATACACCGGAATACGGCCCCGCCACCACCGGGACGAACGAATGGGGGACCGAGGCTGTCGTGTCCAACGGGACCGCCGTTTCCGTGGGAGGCAACAACAGCGCCATTCCGGCGGACGGGTTCGTCATTTCCGGGCACGGTGAAGGCGCCCAGTGGGTGGTGACGAACATCCAGCCCGGTGCGTCTGTCGAACTGGTGGAGGGCCGGCTACGGGTCGGGCCGCCGCCTCTCGAGAAACTGGCGCCGGACGAGGCCCTCGAGACGGCCTTCCTCCAGTTCCTCCGCTGGCTCGGCGCCCAACCCGAGGGGAACGCTCCCCCGCCCGAAGCAATGGCCCACCTCGACGAGCTGATGGCAGCCCTCGCGGCGAACGGAATGAACGACGTGGAGAGGCTGCGTGAACTCTGCACCCGGCTGGCCCCGGAGTGATCCATCAGCTTGCCAGCCCAAGAAAACGGTGGACCCGTCCCCGGGTCTCCCCTCAGCTCCCCCTCTGTCAGTGGAATCGGCTTCCCCTGTTTTTCCCTGCGATCCTCAGGAGACCAAGGAGGCTTTGAATGATTAACTATATCTGGATCGGGCTGATCATCATCGCGGTGGTGTACGCAGCCTACCGGGACATCCGGAAGGACCCTGCCTCGTACAGCCACGATCCGCTCCCGGTCGAAGCATGGACCGCGGACGATGAGGCCTGGGGCGAGCTGCCCGTGGAGCCCGGCGTGACCCTGGAACACCAGGAATGGGGGGATTTGCCCGCCGTGCGTCTCTCCTACGATTTCGTGGACAGGAACCGCATGGACATAGGAATCCGCACCCAGCTTGAGCGCACCCCCCCCGAAGCCGACGTGCCGGTGGAGGAGCTGCGAATGCGCGTCAAGGGCGAGGGAAGGAGCCACCGGCTCCGCGCGGAATTCGAGGACGCGAACGGAGAACGGTTCTTCGCCGCACTCTCCCGCAACCTGCCCACCACTGAGGAGTGGGTGACGGCGCACTTCCCCATGACCGGCCTGACCCCCGGACCAGAGAATCCGACCGCCACACCGGCCTGGCCGCTCACCCTCAACAACCTTATCCTCATCCGCAATCCCGCCGCGGCGGAGGAGACCGGCGACATCTACATCGCCGGGCTCAGTTACTGGTACGGCCGGATTTATCGCGCCGGGGCGGGAGTGGAGGCTGAAACCTGGACAGGTGTCATCACTGCCTCCTTTGCCAACCATTCCCGTACGGCGATCAATCTGGCTATCGGACTGATCGGCATCATCATGTTCTGGCTCGGCCTGATGAAAATTGCCGAGCAGGCGGGCCTGGTGCGGCTGATCGCACGTGGGCTCAAGCCGATCATGACACGGCTCTTCCCCGACATTCCCCCGGAGGGCCCGGCCATGGGCGCGATCGTCATGAACATCGCCGCCAACATGCTTGGGCTTGGCAACGCCGCCACGCCGCTCGGGCTCAAGGCGATGGAGGAACTGCAAAAGGTCAACCCGCACAAGGAGTACGCCTCCAACGCCATGTGCATGCTGCTGGCCCTGAACACGTCGAGTGTAACGATCATCACGGCCACGCTCATCGGCTTCCGCTATGCGGCAGGCTCGACGGAGCTCATGAAATTCTGGCCTGTCATGATCCTGTCCACCTCCACCTCCACGGTGGTTGGCATCATGGCCTGCAAGTTCCTTGAGAAGTTGCCCGTCTTCCAGATTCCCCGCAGTGTCCGCGAGGGGAGAACAGAGGAGGAAGCCCGCTCATGATGGAAGCCTTCATTACCTACGTCCAGGTCGTTGCCGACTGGGCCGTCCCGATGATGATCCTCCTCATTCCGGTTTACGCCCTGTTCAAGGGGGTAAAGGTGTACGAGGCATTCGTGGACGGCGCGAAGGAAGGGTTCGACGTCGCCGTGCGCATCATGCCGTACCTTGTGGCGATCCTGGTGGCGATCGGGCTCTTCCGCGACGTGCAGGCGATGGACCAATTCGCCGCGCTGGTTGGGCCCTTCACCGAGAGGATCAACATGCCGGCGGAGATTCTGCCCATGGCGATCATCCGCCCGCTCTCCGGAGGCGGCGCCCTCGGTGTCATGACGAGTATCTTCACCGAGTACGGACCGGACAGCTACATCGGCCTGCTGGCCTCGGTCATGATGGGAAGCACCGAGACCACGTTCTACGTGCTGGCCGTCTATTTCGGCTCGGTGAACATCAAGAAAACGCGCCACGCGCTGGCCGCGGGGCTCACCGCCGACCTGGCTGGCATCATCGCCGCCGTCACCTTCTGTTACTGGGCCTTCGGGCACATGCTCACGGAATAGACGCGGGGGGACAGAGTTCCTCGAACCACGCCCGGCTGCGGTCAAGGAGGGGCTGGAGCGCCCGCTGCAGTTCCTCCTCCCCTGCCGGCAGGTGGGCCCAGAACAGGAACCAGTGCTCCTCGTGCGTGATCTCCCCGCCCGGGGGGATGCGTTGGAGCGGGCCGAGCGTCTCCAGTTCCAGCATCTCGTCGTTCGTGAAGAACTCCATGTTGCAGCCAAAATCGGGATAGACGGCCGTGGGCAGGAACCGCGCCCGCTTGAGGAAGACGGTTCCCTCCAGCGAATACGCGCACCAGCCGGCCGTATTGCGGACACCCACCTTGACCGGGTCGCCCTGCATCCCGGCCATCTGACGCAACAGGAGAAAGTGCCGGCCGAAGGTGAGCCGCTTGTCCATCATGTTCGTGTAGGGCCAGACGACCAGCGGCCTCGCCGGCAGGAGTGCCTGCGGGTGAGGGGCGTAGGGTTCCTGAGGGACGATGGCCCGGCCCTCCTCTGCCATGACGGAGAGGGCCCACGGCGCGGCCTCCACCTCCCAGACACCGAGATTGCGAAGCCTGTGCACCACGCGGACCTGCGGGCGCGTCGGGTGAATCCAGACATCAATGTGCTTCTGGATGCCGGTTTCCTTCTCTACGGGCTGGATGAGGGTGGCGGTGGCATTGGCTTCGTGCCACTGGACAGGTGCATTGTCGGGTATGTAGGTGCGTGTGGCCGACTCGGGCGCGTGCCAGAGCCGGTGCCCGCCGTAGCAACGCCACTCATCGCCACCTGCCTCACCCGTGTGGCCGTCGAATTCCTTGAAGAGATTCCGTTCGCCGCTCCACCCGCAGCGAATGATTCGCGGACCCACCTCCAACGTCGCCACGACGTCCACCTTGCCGTTGGAGACGTGCAGGCACCTGTTCCACCCTCCGTATGGTTTGACATCCATTTTTCCGGCTGCCTTCGAAGAGAATTTGTGCGGCCGAACGCGGGCCTGGCGGTCAGCGGATCCCCGCTCCGGGGCAGGTGTCCCGGGGCGCCCTCATGAACGGAAAGGGTCTCCTGCGCCGGGGGCAAGCCCGGGTCTTCAGCAACCGGCCCGGGCAGCCTCCAAGGATCGCCGAGCCGCGCCAAGCGCCCTCTCAAGGTCCTCCACAAGGTCCTCCGCGTTTTCCAGTCCCACGGAGAGCCGGATCATGCTGTCCGTGATGCCTGCCCGCTGGCGTTCCTCCTCGGACAGCGCGGCGTGGCTCATCGTGGCGGGGTGACAGACGAGCGATTCGGCCCCGCCGAGGCTTTCCGCGAAGTGGAACACCCCGAGGGCCTCCACGAAGGCGTTCACCTGCTCGAGGCCCCCTTCGAGAAGAAAAGTCACCATGCCGCCGTAGCCATCCATCTGGCGCCGTGCCAGCTCGTGGCCGGGATGGCGCTCCAGGCCGGGATAGAACACCTCCCGGACCATGCCGTGCCCCTCAAGGAAGCGTGCCACTGCGAGGGCGTTCGCGTTGTGCTGTCGCATGCGCAGGGCGAGCGTCTTGATGCCGCGCAGGGTGAGATAGCAGTCCCAGGGCCCCGGCACGGCGCCGGCGGTGTTCTGAAAGAACCGGACTGCCTCGTGGACCTGGGGGTCGCTGGTGATGACGGCTCCGCCAATGACGTCGTTGTGTCCGTTGATGTACTTGCTGGTGCTGTGCAGGACGATGTCTGCACCGAGGGCCAGAGGCTGTTGAATATATGGTGAGGCGAAGGTATTGTCCACCACGAGCGGGACGGCCGCCTCGCGTGCCACCTCCGCGATGGCCGCAATGTCGAAGACCTGGAGCAGGGGGTTCGTGGGGGTCTCCAGCCAGAGCAGCTTCGTGTGCGGAGTGACCGCCGCCCGCCAGGCGTCGGGGTCGCCCCCGTCAATATAGACAAACCGGACGCCGCGCGGCGTATAGATGGACTCGAACAGACGGAGCGTGCCGCCGTAGAGGTTCCGGGCGCTCACCATTTCGTCACCGGGCCTGAGCATGGACAGCACCGCATCCGTGGCCGCCATGCCGGACCCGAAGGCGACTCCAAACTCGCCGCCTTCCAGTCCCGCCAGGCACTCCTCCAGCAGCACCCGCGTGGGGTTGGAGGTGCGGGAATACTCGTAGCCAGTGTTCTCGCCAACGGCAGTGAACTCGAAGGTCGTGCCCTGATGGACAGGGGGGACGACGGCCCGGTGCTGGGGGTCTGGAGAGTGGCCGAGCCGGATGGCTTTTGTTTCAAACTTCAAGGGTGGGGATCTCCGGTCAGGATGGTCTGCCAATCGTGTGGCAGGATTGGGCAAACAGCAAGGAGGAATGAGTGCCCGGCTTTCGCCCGGATGTCACGGCCTTCTGAGCCGCTTTACCAGCGCATGGATCCCGGGTCTGGTGCGCGCAAGAATGCGGAAGGCGCTGCTTCCCAGCAGCCGGTCAACCAGCTCCGCCGCTTCGTTGGCGCGGTGGAAGCGCCTCTGGGCATCCGCCAGCGGGTTCGTGACGTCTCCCGCCGCGCGATCCGGGGCAGGGACGGGGCTTTCGAGCCACTTGAGGAGAGGCTGGAACGCCCCCTCACCGGGCCACTGTGCTTGCAGCTCCTGCCGCAGCCGTTCGGAGTCGGCCGGCCTGCCTGCCGCCAAGGCGCGGAGCAATGCGAGGGCCAGTGCCTCCGGGTCGCCATCAGGTACCGGCCTGACGTGTCCACGTTCCACCAGCTCCCGGGTGGAATCACTGCACACGGTCGTGACAACGCGAAGCCCCGCCCAGAGCCATCCGAGCAGCCGGTTGCGGCAGCCCAGCTCTCCCTCCACCGACCAGCGGTCGCAATTCACCGCCACCGCGCAGAGCAGCATGAGGTCCTCGAGGTCGCGGTGCGGAACCCAGCCCACCAGGTGAAACCGCTCACGGAATCGACTTTGTGCCACGCGAGCTTGAAACTGGTCGAAGACCACTCCCACGTGTCCCTCGATCCGTCCCCCGGTGGCGATGAAGTGAATGGCCGGATCGCGGTCCATGGCCATCTCCAATCCGCGGAAGAGCGTCTCTTCATCGAACCACGTGTTGAACCCGCCGGTGGAGAGGATGGTCCGGGCGTCCTCCGGCACGCCGAGGCGGGAGAGCAGGCCCGGCTCCCGGAGCGAAAACGGCTCGGCGAAAGGCATCGCCGGGGGGACGACGTCCACCAGCTCGTGATGACAGGTGCGGCTGTTGAGGCGCCCGGCGGCACCCAGCTCCCCGATGAGCGCCAGCCTCTGGGAGGGGGAAACCACGGAAAACCGGTCCGCACGGAGCAGCACCGGCAGGACGTGGAGCCACTGGTCGGCGAGGGCCTCGTCACTATCGTGAACGTGTGCCTGTTGTTGGCGCTCGGCCATCGGGTGGCCGAAGTAATCCACATGGAGGGGTCCGCGATAGCCCGAGAGCGCCACGGCAAGTGACGGGCTGTCGGCCAGGGCCACGGCAGCCTCGGGGGAGCACTCGGCGGCCCATGCGGTGATTTGCTCCGCCGCGGCGGCGGGGTCCTCCTGCAGCGTCAGGTGACCGGCAAGGCCGGCCGGAGGCGCTGGCGCATCTTCCGGCGCCTGGCCGCCGAAGTGCATCTCCGCCAGATAGACAGAGTGCCCGGCGTCCTGGAGGGCGCGCCGGAACGCGTCGAGCCGCAGTCCGGGTGCGTAGACCTTCCTGAGGTCGGGCCCCGGGAGCGGGCCGGCTCCGGCAAGGAGGATTCGGCTCATTCGATCTGGGCGCGGGCCACCCGGATCAACTCGTCCACCCCGGTGGCGGTTGGTGCTTCGGCCATGATACGTACGATGGGTTCGGTGTTGCTGGCTCGGACGTGGACCCAGCTTTCGGGCAGGATGACCTTCAGGCCGTCGGTCCGGTCGAAGGTGGCTCCGTGGAAGGCCTTGCGCATGTTGGTGAGGACATCGGCGACGGAAAGGCCGTCAAGCGGCACGGCGGTCTTGCGCATCTCGTAGTCGGGAATCGAGGAATTCCATTCGGAGAGGGTTCCACCGCGCTCCCGCAAGCCGAGCAAAATCAGGGCGATGGCTGCCGCAGCATCCCGGCCCGGCTGGACGGCCGGGACGATCACACCGCCGTTGCCCTCGCCCCCGATCTTCGCCCGGTGCGCCTTGATGCCTGCGAGGACGTTCGCCTCGCCGATGGCGGTTCGGAAGACTTTCGCACCGTGCTTTGCCGCCACGTCTTCGTTCGCCCGGGTTGAGGAGAGGTTTACCACGAGCGGCGGTCTGCCCCGGTGCAGCGTATAGTAGGCGTCGGCGGCGAGGACGAGCGTGCGCTCCTCGCCCAGGGCGCGGCCCTTCTCGTCAATGAGCGCGAGCCGGTCGCCGTCGGGATCAATGGCGAAGCCCGCCGCGGCCCCGGACTTCTTCACCGCTCGGCGCAGGGCTCCGAGATTCTTGGCGAGGGGCTCGGCGACCCGGGGGAAGGCCAGCTTTTCCGTATCGTCGAATATCGTCTCGACACGTGCGCCGTATGCCTCCGCCACGCGGGGGGCGAGCACGGCGCCCGTGCTGTTGCAGCAGTCAATGACCACGAGCGGGCGCTTGGCCGGTTTGCGGCGGGGGGGGAAGGCCTTCAGGACGGTCGTCAGGTGGTGGCTCGCCGGATCTTCGAGCACTGTCCGGGACCCGACCCTGCGCTTGCGGCCAGGCAGCTCCGGCTCCGCCGCAAGGCGCTTCAGCTCCGCCAGCATCTCCGCGGTGATGAACTCGCCCGCCCGATGGAAGAACTTCAGCCCGTTGTACTCCATCGGGTTGTGGCTTGCGGTGACGCAGATGCCGCCACTTGCGCGCAGCCTGCGCACGAGGAGGCCCGTGGTCGGCGTGGCGATCAGGCCCGCGAACAGCACGTCCAGCCCGTGATAACGCAGCACCGACTCGACGAAGGGAAGGATCCATCGCGAGGAGGCCCGCGCGTCGTGCCCCAACACGACCTTGCCCTTCCCGCACATGCGGGAAAATGCCGAAAGGTAGGGCAGCACCGCCTCGGGCGTGAACGCCTCGCCCGTGATTCCGCGAATGCCGGAAATCGTGACAATCAGGCTGGGCAGGGCGGCCTGTTTCGCGCCGGGCTTGCGGGATGAGGATGCTTTGCGGGCCATGGATGTCCTCTTGAGTTTGCCGGGAATCGGTGGGGTTGGTCACTGCTTGCGCGACGTGGCGCCGGGGCGCAAGGGTGGCTTCATCCTCAGGCTGTGGGCGGGTGCCGGAATGCGTCCAAGTGCTTGCACCCCCGGGACTCTCCCGCCCAAATCCACCAGCGGGGCGCTCCACCCGCAGACCCCATCCACCCTCGGGAGGGTACGCCATGGAACTGCCGGCTGAATTATGGGAATCCCCGGACGACCGCCGGCTCGTGCAGGCGGCCACCGATGCGTTTGCCACGATTCCCCTCATCGTTACGGACAAGCTTACGAACGCGGTCTTCCTCAACCGCCGGGCGGAGGAACTGTTCGGCGAGAACGCCGAGGCACTGGTGAACCGGACGTCCTATTCACTGCTCGGTTTCGGCAACCGTGGCAACGCGCCGAAGGTGCTGCCGGCGGCTTTGCTGGGCGAGTCCCGCCCATGGCGCGGCGTGGTGGAAATCCACACCCCCAAGGGCCGTGAGCAGCACGCCGCCGAGGCGAGCGCCGTCCTGCGCGACGGTCACTTCGTCTGCGGGCTCATCCGCCTCGCGGTCAAGGAGGCCACCCAGCACGATGCCTGATGAACCCGTCCCCCCGCCGCGCCGCACCGCCGTGCTGATCAGCGGGCGCGGGACCAATCTGGAGTCGCTCCTGAATGAAAAGCGGGCCGGGAAGCTGCCCGCCACCGAGTTCATCCTCGTCCTTTCCAACAACCCGGGGGCGAAGGGACTCGATATCGCCCGGGAACACGGCGTACCGGCCATCGCCATTGATCATCGCGGCTTCCGCAAGGACCGGGAGGGGCACGAGCGCGCCATCCTCTCCGTGCTGCAGGACCACGACGTTGAGTTCGTCGTCCTGGCGGGCTACATGCGCGTCCTGACGCCGGTGCTGGTCGGAGCCTACGAAGGGCGGATGCTCAATATTCACCCCTCGCTTCTGCCCGCTTTCCCGGGCGTGCGGGGGCAGGAACAGGCCTGGGAGTACGGCGTGCGAGTGAGCGGTTGCACGGTTCACTTCGTGACCGAGGAGATGGATGGCGGGCCGGTGATCGTGCAGCGCACCGTGCCAGTGCTGGCAGGCGACGATCCGGACCGGCTTGCCGCACGCATCCTGCGCGAGGAGCACAAGGCCCTACCCCTGGCGCTGGACCTGCTGACGCGTGGACGGCTCCGCATCCGCGGCCGGCACGTGGAAATTCTGCGCGGGAACTCCTCCTACCCGCTTCTCGAGCGCGAACTGCCCGTCTCCCTGCCGCTGCTGATCGCCACCGGCAATGCCCACAAGGCGGAGGAAATCGGCGCCATGCTCGCCGGGTTGCCCCTCTCCATCTATACGACGGAGCAGATTGATACTCCGGGCCCCGGCGAGGTCCGGGAAGACGCTCCCGATTACGAAGGCAATGCACGCCTCAAGGCCATCGCCTGGCAGGAGGCGACGGGCAAGTGGACCCTCGCGGATGACTCCGGGCTCGAGGTGGATGCGCTGGACGGCAGGCCCGGAGTCCAGAGCAGCCGCTACGCAGCGACCACGGAGGAGCGGAACCGCAAGTTGCTCGGGGAGCTACGGGATGTTCCGGAGGAGAAGCGCACGGCCCGGTTTGTGTGCAGTGTCGTGTTGCGCGGGCCGCGCGGAGAGGAGCACACCGCCCGCGGCGTCCTGGAGGGCCGGATCGCCTTCGAGCCGAGCGGCGACGGTGGATTCGGCTACGATCCGGTGTTCCTGCCGGACGGGTACGGCGGAGAGTCGCTCGCTTCACTCGGACCGGAGATCAAAAACCGCATCAGCCACCGGGCCCGGGCCATCGAGGCAACACGCCCGGCGCTTGAGCGGATCAGCGCCTGGTAGCTGGACAGAATCGTATAGACACCGAAGGCGTGATGGACCGCGTCAGGGCACCGGAACCTATATCCGGGCCGGAGGACGGGTGCCGCTGCCGGAGCGGGATTCCACTCCGGCAAGGGGCGTGAGGCCGCTGCCGAGTATTTGGCGCTTCACCTCGTCGAGCTTCTTGGCGTTCTGCAGCGCCACGTCCTTGGTGACCTGGTTGCGGCGATACAGCTCCACCAGCGCCTTGTCCATGGTCTGCATGCCGTACTTGCTTCCGGCGTCCATGAAGGCCGGTATCTGGTGCGTCTTGCCTTCTCGGATCATGTTCCGGATGGCGTCGGTCCCGACGAGGATCTCGATGGCTGCGACACGGCCGCCGCGGACACGGGGCAGGAGGCGCTGGCACATGACGCCTTCGATCACACCAGCCAGCATCATGCGGATCTGCTCCTGCTGGTGGGGCGGGAAGACGTCTATCATGCGGTCCATGGTCTGTTGCACGTCCACGGTGTGAAGCGTGGAGAACACCATGTGCCCGGTTTCAGCGGCGGTAATGGCCATCTGGATGGTCTCGAGGTCGCGCATCTCGCCGACGAGGATGACGTCCGGGTCCTGGCGCATGGCGTACTTGAGCGCCGCGCCGAAGCTCAGCGTGTCCTCGTTGACCTCGCGCTGTTCCACGAGGGCCATCTTGTGATTGTGGATATACTCGATGGGGTCCTCGAGCGTGATGATGTGGAGGGTGCGCTCGGAGTTGATCTTGTCAATCATCGCGGCAAGTGTGGTGGACTTGCCCGACCCGGTCGGCCCGGTAACGAGGACAAAGCCATGAGGCCGGCGGGTGAACGACTCGCACACGCCCCGGGGCAGGCCGAGCTCCTCGAAGCTCTTGATGTCGTTCATGATCATGCGGAAGGCGGCGGCCACCGACCCGCGCTGGAAGTGCGCGTTGACGCGGAATCGCGCCAGCGAGGAGATGCTGAGCGAGAAATCCAGGTCCTTGTGCTCCTCGAACTTCTGCTTCTGTATGTCCGTGAGGATGCCATAGATGAGCCGGCGCGTGTCGGCCGCGGTGAGCGGGGGATGCTCCATGTTGACGATTTGCCCGTCTATGCGGATGACCGGTGGCCGGCCGACGACGATGTGCAGGTCCGAAGCGCCGTACTCGACGGTCAGGCGCAGCATTTCGGTTATGTCCATCACGATGGCAGGAATCCTTGGGCGGGTTTCGGGAACACAGGGACCATGCGGTCTCCGGGAACACGGGGTTTGATGGAAGCGGGCGCCCGGTAAGTCAAGGGCACTCACCCTGCCTCAGCCTGCCGGTCCCTCCGGATCAGGGCCACCGGCGGGGGGAATGAACGCCTCGATGTGGTAGGCGATGGCCTCCTCCACCTCCGCCACGCCGCGAATCCCAGGTTCTGCCGGGGTACCGCCCGCGAGCACCTCCAGCACCGTCCTCACCCCCCGCGAGAGGGAGTCGAGATTGTATCCCCCCTCCAAAACAAAGACGAGTCTGCCTTCGCAATGGCGCCGTGCGACCGCCTGAAGAATCCCCGTCATGGCAGAAAAGCAGTCATGGGAGACGTTGAGGGCCAGATCGTGCCAGTGGGGGTCAAACCCGGCGGAAATCAGGATCAGGTCGGGCCGGAACCAATCCGCGGCCGGGACGAGCAATTCTTGGAAAGCCTTCAGGTAGGCCTGATCCCCGGCGCCTCCCGGCAGGGGAACGTTGACTGTCGTACCCTCGCCGGCTCCGGAACCAATGTCATCCATCCTGCCGGAGCCCGGGTAGAACGGTGAGGCGCGGTGGATGTCGAAGAAGAGCACGTCCGGATCAGACCAGAAGATGCTCTGGGTTCCGTTTCCGTGGTGGGCGTCCCAGTCCACGATCATCACCCGCTGGCACCCAAGGGCGGTGCGGGCATGGGCTGCGGCAACGGCAACGTTGTTGAACAGGCAAAAGCCGCGGGCCCGGGCCGGTTCGGCATGGTGGCCGGGAGGCCGGACGATGGCGAAGGCGCTTTCGCACCGCCTCTTCACGACCGCCTCCGTGGCAAGGGCGGCGGTCCCCGCGGCAACAATTGCCGCGTCCACGCTCCCCGGGGAGACCGCCGTCGTGTCCAAGTCCAGCCAGGCGCTCCGGCCGCGGAGCTTGAGGATATCGTCCAGGTAGAGCTGAATGTGCCCCCGCGCGAGCAGCTCGCGGGTGGCCGGGGCACCGGGCTCGATCCGCAGGCCGGGGATCGGATCGGTCTCCAGCAGCGAGCGGATGGCCGTCAGCCGGCCGGGGTGCTCCGGGTACTTCCAGGGGACATTCAGGCCGGTGAGGATCTCCCGGATCCGCTTGTCCAGGCGCCCCGGCAGGAAGGAAACGTTCGCGTCAGGCTCATGGGCCAGCATGCGCTCGTCGTAGAACGCGATGACGTCACTCCGGTCAGCCACGGAAGCCCTCCCTTGGCATCAATGAACTGCCGCCTTACTTCGGTCTCGAACCAACCGGGCAGGTGGAACAGCCGCAAGCGCAAAGCCCTTGCGCGCGGGTGCGTCCCGCCATTTGGAGGGGGTCTGACACGTCGGCGGATGACCGGTGAGGCCGTGACCGCGCTCCCTCTTCGTTGCGTCGTAGCGCCGTTGCGTGCTCCTCCTTCTCATGGAACTCACGCCACGACACAACGGTGCCCGTGATGGAACCTTCCGTTCCCTCCGCGGTGAGTTCTTCTTCCGTAACGGTGGGCAAAGGCTGCGACCCCTGCCCGGGGTCCCCCGGGATGAAACGCAACCGCCCCTTATCGCCGTGAATCGGCGAAACCGGCGGATGATTCCTTCCGGCCGGAGCACGCCATCCGGCCGAACAGCAGAACGGAAATTTCCTGCGA
>SLOM01000226.1 GCA_007132505.1 Candidatus Sumerlaeota bacterium | reverse complement strand
TGGCAGGGCGAGCAATGGCTCGGGCGATGCCTGTCCGCCCTGCAGGTTTCCGCCCGCGCGGCGGGGCACAGTTTCGAACTCATCGTTGTGGACGATGCCAGCACTGATGGCAGCCGGGCCCTCGTGCGCGAGCGATTCCCCCGCGTGCGGCTCCTCCCGAACCGGCGCAACGTGGGGTTCGCCCGCTCGGTGAACCGCGGCATACGCGCTGCACGCGGACGGGTGCTCGTCCTGGCAAACAACGACATCGTCTGCGCGCAGGACTTCATCAGCCGGCTCACCGGATGGTTTCTCAGCGGAGAGGGAGGCACCGGCGCTCCGCTCTTCGCCGTTAGCGCGCGGACAGTGAGCTGGTACGACGGCCGGCCGAACCAGCTCTGCATGGGCGCTGTCTGGCAGGGTGGCCGCATCACTCCTGCCTGGAGCGACCCTGCTGAACCCTCGCCGTGCCTGTTCGTCCAGGCAGGTGCCGCCGCTTACGATCTCCGGCTGGTCCGGGAACTCGCCGGGTTCTGCACCCTCTTCGAGCCGGGTTACTGGGAGGACTACGACCTGTCCTGGCGTGCCGCGCGCCGTGGCTGGCGCCAGATATACGACCCCCGTGCCTTCGCCCTCCACGCCGGTGGCGGCTCCATGACGAAGCGCTTCGGGGCCGAGCGGGTCTCCGCCATGAAGGCCCGCAACCATCTCCTCTTCGAACTCACCCACCTGCGCTCGCCCGGTCTGCTGCTCCAATGGGGGGCGCGGATTCCCCTGCGCCTCGCTCGAGAGTGGGCGGAGGGCACGCACCGCCGGTCCCACAGCTTCACCCGCGCCCTGCTGGCCGCCCTGCCCGGCCTGCGTGCCGCCCTTGCCATCAGGCTTACCCAGCCGGGCGGGGTGCCGGACCGGGAGATTCTCGCGCCCTGGACGGGGTTCCGTTCGTCTTACTGACACCCCCCGGTGGCGCCGGCTTATCGGGGCAGACCTGAAAACCCGGCGGGTCACCTGCGCGTCAACGGCACCCCCATTGAGCCATCTCCTGCCTCGCATTCCAGCGTCCTGCGCATCGCCGTCCACTCTTCGCACACAAGGGGCTTGCCCATGGCAGGCGCCCGTCCCGAAACCTCAGGCAAACGGGCCGGCCTCCAGACATGCCCCGTCCGGTTGCGAAAGGATTTCACCATGGCACTCAACGTCCCCGAACTGATCCGCGCCAAGCGCCAGGGTCAGCCGCTGGACCCAGCCTCCCTGAAGGAGTTCATTGACGGCTACGTGGCCGGGCAGGTTCCCGACTACCAGGTCGCGGCCTTCCTGATGGCGGTGTTCTTTCGTGGAATGACGCCGGAGGAGTCCGCCGCCCTCACCCGCTCGATGGTGGAGTCGGGGGAGCAATACCGCCTCGAGGGCATCGAGGGCCCCAAGGTGGACAAGCACTCCACCGGCGGCGTTGGGGACAAAGTGTCCCTCGTGCTCGTGCCGCTCGTTGCATCGGCGCACGCCATCGTGCCGAAAGTGAGTGGCCGCGGCCTGGGGCATACGGGTGGCACGCTCGACAAGCTGAGCAGCATCCCGGGGTTCCGCTGGGAACTGGGCCGGGAAGAATTCCTGAACGTTCTCAGGAAGGCCGGATGCGCCATCATCGGACAGACGGATTCCTTCGTTCCGGCGGACAAGCGCCTTTACGCACTTCGGGACGTGACCGCCACCGTGGACAGCATCCCCCTGATCTGCTCTTCCATCCTGTCGAAGAAGGTCGCCGCCGGGATGGAGTCCCTTGTCATGGACGTAAAGGTGGGAAGCGGTGCCTTCCTCGAGGAGGACGAGGAGGCCCGTGCCTTGGCGGCGGCGCTCGTGGAAGTCGGCGCGGCGCTCGGCAAGAAGGTCTCGGCCGTCATCACTCAGATGGGCCAGCCGCTCGGCCATGCCGTGGGCAACGCCCTTGAAATGCGTGAGGCGCTCGACGTCCTGCGCGGGGAAGGTCCCTCGGACGTTCGGGACGTGGTCCTCCGGATCGGCGGTGAAATGTTGCTGCTGGCCGGGTTGGCAGAGGACGCAGAGGCGGGCAGGGCAGAGCTCGCCAAGAGGCTCGGGGACGGGTCCGCCCTCGAAAAGTTCCGCCAATGGGTGGAGGCCCAAGGGGGCGATCCCCGCGTCGCCGATGACCCGGACATGCTGGAGGTCTCCGGCGAGACAGCCGTCGTGGAGGCACGCGAGGGTGGCTACATTCAATCCATTGCGACGAGGGATTTCGGCGTGGCGGCGAACCTGCTCGGGGCCGGCCGGGCCAAGCTCGGCGACGACGTGGACCTTGCCGTCGGCCTCGCCGTGCACCGGAAGGTCGGGGACCGGGTGGAGAAGGGGGACCCGCTGGTGACAATTTATCACCGGGGTGGGAGGAGCCTGAAAGAAGCGGAAACCATCTTGCGTGGCGGGATCGTGGCCGGACCGGAGAAGCCTCCGCCCTTGCCCCTTTTCCCGGTCACGCTCTAAGGGCTTGCTCTGCCCGCCGCGCTGTGGCCCGCTTTTCTCTGGCACGGTGATGCAGGGGGATCTCCCTTGCCCGGACCACCGTGCCCCAGCGGGGATGCCACCGGTTCTTCCACCACCCCAATCGCCAGGGATCAGATCATTCATGCCGGAAAGTAATGCCTACGCCACTCTTGGCCTGAACAAGGGAGCGTCCGACAAGGACGTCAAGAACGCGTACGTAAGCCTCGTCAAGAAGTGGGACCCCGAAAAGCACACCGACCGGTTCATGGTCATTCAGAAGGCATACGACCGGCTGCGCGACACACGGCTCCGCGCCCGCGAGGATGTCTTCACCTTCAATCTGGCCAAAGGCGAGTTCCTCTTCCAGGACGACGAGCGCTTTCCCGGCGAAGGCGCACCCGACGAGGTCACCATCTCCAAGGCCCGCGTCGCTCATCACGAAGACCCGATGGACGAGGATAAGAAGCAGGCGTTCCGCCGGCTCCTTTTCCAGCGCGCCCATTACTCCATCCAGCACCGCAAGCTCGGCGAGGCCATCCGCGACTGGACGGAGATTCTCGAGATCGAACCCTCCAACATCCGCGCGCGCCACAACCTGGAGCTGGCCAGCGCCTCACTCGGTCTCTCCTACGCCCTCCACGGGCTCCACGAGGAGTCCATCGAGCTGTTCGAGCAAGCCCTCAAACTCAACCCCGACAACACCGAGGTCATCCACAACCTGGCACTCGTTTCCGAGAAGGCCGAGAAGTGGGAGAAGGCCGCAAAGTACTGGGGAGAGGTCGTCAGCCGCTGGCGGGCACGCCTGGACGAAGACCCCGAAAACGAGTACCTTCGCCACTGCGTCATCGAAGCCATCAACCATTACGGCGAATACACGGACTACGAGGAGGCGCGGAACCAAGCCCAGACTGAGAGCCACCCCTCCGGCACTCCGGATACCACACGCCGCCAGTCTCCCGGCTCATCCCCGAAGGCCCGGGCCCAAGCCGTCCTCAGCCATGCACGCGGCAACAAGACCGAGAAGAAGAAACCCTCCGTCTCCTCAAAGAGCCTGGAGCGCTTCCGCGAGATCGTGAAGCTCAACCCCGAGGACTTCGACACCCACTTCCGGCTCTGCAACAAGCTCATGGAGGACCAGCAGTTCGGCGAGGCCTGCACGGAGCTGCGCGAGCTCTCCAAGAAGCACCCCAAGAACACCGAGGTGCTGAACCTCCTCGGCTGGGCCCTGCTCAACAACGGGGAGAAGGACGCAGCCTTCCAGTGCTGGAACCGCAGCCTTGCCGCCGACCCCAGAAACCCGGGAACGCGCGAGCATCTGGTCCGGGCGCATCGCATCATGGGCCGGTCCTACCGGTCGAAGGGGCTCTTCACCCCGGCTCTCGTGCACTTCAAGCAGCTCCTCAGCCTCACCCCCCGAGACCCCGAGGCACGCCTCGAGATAGCCGCCACCTACGACATGAAGGGGGACGTGCGCTCGGCGATGCAGGAGTACAACCAGGTCCTGACGCTCGACCCGAAGAACAAGGTGGCGCGCAAGGCAGTGAATGATCTGAGGATGAAGCGGTAATGTGGCCACGGCTCAACCGGTGGATCCGAACCGCCGGTTTTCAGCCTGACATGGCCCGGCTCCCGGTCCTGTTCGAGGAAGGGGGCATCAAGGGAAAGGACCTGCTTCAGCTGCTGTCCGAGACGACGGCGCGGCTGCAGGAGGAGGTGGAACGGGCGGAGGCCATGGCCCGGCGGGCCGGGAAGGGGCGCCGGCCGGAGGAGAGCCGGGGGGATGAGGACTGGAGGCAGTTCGCCCGCTCCATGCTCCCGGCGCTTGACGCCTTGGACCGTCTTGTGGATATGGGAGAGAAGGCGCCGGTGGCGGACGAAGCTTTCCGGAATTGGTTGCAATCCGTAAAAGCCCTGCGCGTAAGGTTGACCCGCACGATGGAAAGCATTGGACTCAAGCCCGTTGCATCTGTCGGTTCCACGGTTGATCTGGAAGTCCATGACGTCGTCGGGGTGGTCCCGGCAGGGGAATTCCCACCGAACACGGTGGTTGCGGAACAGTTGAAGGGCTATCATTTCAGAGGCACACTCCTCCGCGACGCGAGAGTCGTTGTCGCTCAATAAACGCAGGCGAGGAATCAGACCATGGGCAGGATACTCGGGATAGACTTGGGAACCACCAACTCGGTGGTCTCTGTCATGGAAAAGCACGGGCCGGTTATCGTGCCCAACAGCCTTGGGGAGCGGCTCACCCCCTCGGTGGTCGGTTTCACCAAGTCGGGTGACGTGCTGGTTGGCAAGAAGGCCAAGCGCGGTGCCATCATGAACGTCGGGCGCACGATCTTCAGCATCAAGCGCCACATGGGCACCAACCACCGCGTCCAGATCGAAGGCAAGGAATACACGCCGCAGGAAATCAGCGCGATGATCCTGCAGAAGCTCAGGCAGGACGCGCAGGACTACTTCGGCGAGGAAATCAAGCACGCTGTCGTCACCGTGCCCGCCTACTTCAGCGAACAGCAGCGCGCCGCCACCAAGGACGCCGGCGAGATCGCCGGACTTGTCGTCCGCCGTGTCATTGACGAGCCCACCGCCGCGGCCCTCGCCTACGGTCTCGACAAGAATCAGGACCAGGTCCTGATGGTCTACGACTTGGGCGGCGGCACGTTCGACGTCAGCATCATCGAAATCCTCTCCGGCGTCTTTCAGGTCCGCGCCATCAGCGGCAACACGCAGCTCGGCGGCGATGACCTCGACCAGCGCGTGGCCGACCACCTCGTCCAGGAGTTCGAAAAGGATCATGGCGTGAACCTCAGCGAGGACCCCATCGCCATGCAGCGCCTCAAGGAGGCCGCCGAGGAAGCGAAGATCGAACTGTCCGAACTCAAGGAAACCCACGTCCTGGTCGAGGCCATCACCATGACCGAGAAGGGGCCGCTCACACTCGACACGGTCCTCACCCGGCAGAAATTCGAGGAGCTGACCAAGGACCTGGTTGAAGCAACCCGCCCGCCGATGGAAACGGCGATGGAGAACGCAGGCATCGAACCCAAGGACATTGACAACGTCCTGCTCGTCGGCGGTTCGACCCGTATCCCTGCCGTCCAGCGGCTTGTCCGCGAGTTCACCGGCAAAAACCCCCACCGGGACATCTCCCCGGAGGAGGTCGTCGCCCTTGGCGCCGCCGTCCAGACCATGGTGCTCGCGCCGCTCGAAGGGGAACTCGAGGACACTTACGCCACCCGCTACGAAGGCAAGGAACGCCCGGTCATCATCCACATGACGCCGTTCTCCCTCGGTGTGGGACTTCAGAACGACCAGATGGGCATCATCGTGGAGCGCAACTCCACCTATCCGACCGAATCCAAGGACATTTTCACCACGACAAGGGATTTCCAGGAGGCCATCAGCTTCCCCATCTATGAGGGGGAAAGCGAGATCGCCTCGGAGAACACCTTCCTCGACCTGCTCCGCATCGAAGGTATCACGCCCGCACCGCGCGGCGTTCCCCGGATCGAGGTTACCTTCCGCCTAAACCCCGACCGCATCCTGGAGGTACGGGCCGAGGACCTCGCCACCGGCGTCGAAAAGGCCATCGTCATCGAAGCCACCGACAGCCGGCTGTCCGACAGCGAGAAGAACCGCATGATGAAGGAGGCGCGCGAACGCGTGACCCGCATCCTGCAGGATCGCATCAAGGACTCGCGCGTGGACGAGGCCCGCAACCTCATCGAACGCGCCGACGGCGTGATCTCCGAATCGGCGGATCACCCGATGAAGGACGACCTCAAGAAGCACGTCGAGGAACTCCGCAACGCCCTCGAGGCCGACGACGCGGAAATGCTCAACCAAAAGATGGGCGAGACGCTTCGCACCATCACGGAAATCGAAGCGGGAGTCTGAAGCGGTCCGGCAGGGCTCCCGCAACCCACTCTTGGCAAGGAACGGCGGCCATCATCTCAAAGCGGGTGATGGCCCCTTTTTTCCATGACCATTCAGATATACAACAGCCTCACCCGCCGCAAGGAAACCTTCGAACCACTCTCCCCGCCCAAGGTCCTCTTCTATAACTGCGGGCCCACCGTCTACGGGGAGTTTCACGTCGGCAATGCACGCAACTTCGTCGTCTTCGATGCCGTGCGGCGCTGGCTCCTGGCCCGCGGCCACCAGGTCCGCTACGTTCAGAACATCACCGATATAGACGACAAGATCATCGCCCGGGCCAACGAGGAAGGCATCCCCGCGGAGGAGGTCGCGCTCAAGTACACCGAGTACTTCTTCGACAAACTCCGCCAGCTCGGCAACATGCCGGCAGACGACTACCCCCGCGCAACGAAGCACGTCGGACCCATGATCGCCCTGATCAAGAAGCTCGTTGACCGCGGCCATGCCTACCCCACGGAGGACGGCTCCGTCTGGTTCGAGGTGGCCAGCTTCCCCGAATACGGCAAGCTCTCCCGGATGCCGCTCGATGCCATGCAACAGGGCGAGCGCCTCGATCCCGAACAGCAGAAGAGGAAGCGTTCCCCGCTCGACTTCTGCCTCTGGAAGGCCTCCCGGGAAGGCGAGCCCGCCTGGAAGTCACCGTGGGGCATGGGAAGACCCGGATGGCATCTGGAGTGCTCCTGCATGTCCATGAAGTCCCTCGGCTCGGAGACCATTGATATACACGCCGGCGGGGGAGACCTCCGCTTTCCCCACCACGAGAACGAAATCGCCCAGAGCGAATGCGCCACCGGCAAGCCCTTCGTCCGCTACTGGATGCACAACGGCATGCTGGACATCGAGGGCGAGAAGATGTCCAAGTCGCTCGGGAACATCAAGACGATAGACGACGTGCTGGCTATCGCGGACCCGCTCACGCTGCGCTATTTCCTCCTCAGCGCCCGCTATCGCGACAAGCTGGACTTCACCGCCGAGAACCTGAACAAGTGCCGGAGCGCCACCGCCCGCATGGCCGAGGCTGCACACGAAGCAGACCGGCTCCTGCGCCGTGCCGGGGAAGGCAACGCCACGGCAGAGGCCGCATGGCACGGTGACCCCGAGCTGGAAGGACTTCACCAGCAGTTCGCCGAAGGAATGGACGACGACTTCAACACGCCCCGTGCCTTCGGCGCTCTCGCCCAGACGGTGACATGGCTCAACAACGCCCGGGCTGCAGCAGAGCAGTCCGGCAATGTGGAGCAGCTTGCGCGCGGCGCCTCTCTCCTGCGCCAATTGCGCGATTACCTCGGTCTATCCGAGGACCTTGAACCCGCCAGGGGCCGGCTGGACCCGGAGACCTTTGACCTGCTTCGCCGTGTTCACATGGACTTCGGCTCCCCGGGCGGCGTGCCGGAGGACGCCGAACCGATGATCGAGAGCCTGATCAAGCTGCGCACAGATTCCCGCAAGGCGAAGGACTTCAAGACGGCGGATTCTATCCGGGCACAGCTCGGGGAGCTGGGGATCGTGCTCGAGGACAAACCCGGCGAAACGGTCTGGAAGGTCCGCTGATTTGCTCCTGCCGCTGACTCCACCCGTCTGCCCCATCCCAATCCCATGACCGGCTGGATTCCGGGAGCCGTGCAGGCACCCCCCGCAATCCGGATGAAGTTCGTTCTCATGGGGCTGTTTACCCTCGTGCTGCTGGCGGCGCTGGCGCAGACGGTGGATTGGGGGGAGTTGGCCGCGGCCTTCGCCGGCGCCCGCGGGTTTCCGCTCTTTGCTGCCTTCATCCTGACGCTCTTCTTCCCTGTCCTGAATGCCCTGAGGTGGCAGACGGTCCTGCGCGCGGCCGGTCTTGGGACTTCCTTCGGGCGGTGCTTCCAGCTCACCATGGCGGCCTGGCCGCTCGGCACGCTGACGCCCGCCAAGTCCGGTGAATTCGTGAAGGGCCTCGCCGTGCCGAACCGCACGCTGGGGCTTGGCACCGTTCTCACCGAGCGTGTGCTGGACATCCTGGTCCTGGGCCTGTTCGGGCTGCTGGCGGGGCTCTGGTGGTGGCATCCTCTGGCCATGGCCGGTGGGGCGTTCGGGGTACTTGCGGCGTTGGGGGTTCTGCTGGGGACTCCCTTCGTGCTCTCCGTTCTCCCGGATATCAGGTTGCGGGTGCGCCTGGAGGCCTTTCTGTCCGTCTCCCCGATGCTCTTGTCCCAGCCACGGCTGCTTCTGGCCTGTCTGCTCACCTCAGGACTGAACTGGTTCCTGTCCATGGGCCAGCTCTGGTACCTCCTCGCGGCTTTTGGCGCGGAGATGCCGCTCGGGCTGATCGTGGCGGTGCTGCCCGCGGCCATCTTCGTCGGGCTTCTGCCGGTGACGCTGGCGGGAGCGGGCACCCGGGACGCAGCGCTGCTGGTGCTGGCCGGCACCGCCGCGGCACCTGCCGGGGTTCTTGCCGCCTCAGTGATTTACACCTTCCTCGGGTACTTCCTTCCCGGATTTGTGGGGCTCTTCTTTCTCAGGGCATTGACGGCAGGGCGAGAGTCGCCCGAAGCTTCTCCCTGATTGCCCGGACGGGAGGTCCGTGGATGGAAGCCGTGCCCAACAGGATGACCGAAGCCGAGCGGTCCAGCCGCAGCACCCAAACGGTGCGGACCGAGAGGTTCGAGCAGATTGACCGGGCACGCTCGCGCTCAGTCCGCCTGATCATTTCCATCCCGGTTCTGACCCTGCTCCTGGTCCTAATCAGCGGGCTGGTGTATTACTTCTACATCGCCAGCTTCGCGGAGATTCAGGACCTCAGCGCCGGTGCGCGCCAGGACCTGCAGACCACCGCGCTCCGCATGCTGCAGATGACGATAGGCCTTTCCGTTCTCGCTGCGGGTGTCGGTTACCTGCTCGCCCGGCAGATACTCCGCCCCATCCGTCAGCTCTCCGGCACCATGGAGGCGCTTGCCTCGGGTGACCTGAGCCGCAAGGTCCAGCCCGTACCCCTCGGCGAGTTCGGCCAGCTCGGCGCCACCTTCAACCGCATGGTGGAGGAGCTGAACCGCCTGTTCGAGGAGCGGGACCGGCAGCTCCGGCAATCCTTCAGCGGCGTCCACCTGCTGACGGACCGCGACGGCGTCGTCCTGCAGGCCGATTCCTCCGTGGAGCGCCTGTTCGGGGTGACGGCGGGGGATCTGTGTGGCCGGAACATCCTCCACCACGACGCCCGGATCCCACTGATCGAGCGCAACCCCCGCCTGCTCCAGATTCTTGTCCGGCTTATCCATGCCGGAGGCGGTGGTGCGAAGGAAAACCGCCTCGTCCCGATTCGGCGCGAAAACGGACTGACCACCAAGTTCCTCATCTCCTGCATGCCGCTGGAATCCAGGCAGGACGGTGGGGTCACGCTCCTGCTGATCATCCGCGACGCGAAGGAGATCGCCTCCTTCTACGAGCAGATGCAGCGGGCGGACCGCCTGGCAGCGGTCGGCACCCTTGCCACCGGCATCGCTCACGAAATCCGCAACCCTCTGGCTTCAATTCGCGGGATGGTTCAACTGCTCGCCGAGGAATCCCAGGCAGAGGGCGAAGCGGACAACTCCCACCTGCACGACCGCGTGCTCGGCGAGGTGGACCGGCTGAACGAGCTTATCGAGGGGATCATGAGCTTCGGCCAGGGGGAGAACTCCCCTCCCGAGCCGGTGGATCTGAACGCCCTCATGCGCGAGGCGGCAGAAGCCACCATCCACCGGGTCCCCGGTGCCTCGGAGATGGTGGAGGTGGAATATGACCTGGATGAGTCGCTCCCCAAGGCCACCCTGCAGGTGGGGAGGATGCGTCAGGCCCTGCTCAACCTCGCCATCAACGCCTTCGAGCATTGCATGGAAATCTCAGGCGGCAAGGTGCGCTTCACCACCCTCTACCTGCCCGTCAACCAGCAGCGACCCATCATCCTGTGCGTTGCCAACACCGGCGAGCCCATCGAGGAGGGACTGCGCGAACGCTGCTTCGAGCCCTTCTACACAACCAAGGCCCAGGGGACAGGCCTTGGGTTGCCCATCACCTACCAGTCCGTGATGGCCAACGGTGGGGTGCTCGAACTGGAGTGCGAGGAGGGTGAGATTCAGTTCTGGGTCAGGCTGCCGCTAGATGTCCGGCGGGCCACCTCCGCCGCACGCATTCTCCCACAGCACAGCTCCGCCACACCCTTCGTCGCCGACACGCACCCGGGCACCTCGCCATCGCGGGTTTGACACCCCCGCAGCCGGGCGGTTAGCTTGAATCAGGCGTTTCTCGCTGGACCAGGTACAATTTCTGAAGAGAGGACGGACTCTACCCGTGAGAGCCATCATACCCGTTGCAGGCATCGGCAGCCGCATGAGGCCCCACACCCACACGCAGGCGAAAGTCCTTCTGCAGGTGGCCGGCAAGGCCATGATTGACCACATTATTGACGACTTGGAAGCGGCCGGCGTTGACGGCGTGACACTCGTCGTTGGCTACCTCGGCGACCGCATCGAGGAGCACGTCACCAAGCATTACGGGCACCTGACGCTCAACTTCGTGCGCCAGCAGGAAATGCTCGGCCTCGGGCACGCCATCGCCATCACCAAGGACATTCACAAGGACGACGACCGCGTCCTGATCATCCTTGGTGATACGATCGTAAAGGCGGACTTCCGGAAAATGTTCTCACTCGGGGACAGCGTCCTCGGCGTCAAAGCCGTGGACGACCCCCGCCGCTTCGGCACCGTCGAGAACGAGAAGGGGACCGATCGCATCACGGGCCTGATCGAGAAGGCCGAAAACCCGCCCACCAACCTCGCCATCGTCGGTGTCTATCTCATCAACGATCCGAAGATGATGTACGACGGACTCGACCATATCATCAAAAATGACATCCGCACGAAGAAGGAGTTCCAGCTCACCGACGCCCTGGCGGAAATGCTCAAGAATGGGCACGTCATGCGCTCCTTCGAGATCGAGGAGTGGCTCGACTGCGGCAAGCCGGAGACGCTGCTCTCCACGAACCGCCGGCTGCTTGAACTCCATGGCTCAGGTGACATCGAGGAGTACCAGCGCCGCTACCCCAAGGCTGTCTTCGTCCCACCTGTGGTCGTGGGTCCGGACTGCGAAATCGAAAACGCCGTCGTCGGTCCGTACGTCAGCATGCGGCACGAAGTGTCCATCCGTAACTCGGTCCTTCGGGACTGCACCATTGGCAAGAACGCGGCCCTTGAGAGGGTCATTCTGCACGATTCCATGATCGGGGAGTTCGCCGTTGTCCAAGGGGCCTGTGGCTCGCTGAACGTTGGTGATCACTCCGTCTCCTGCCAAAACGGAAACCTATGAAAAAGCGCGTCCTTTTCGTCTGTATGGGAAACATCTGCCGCTCTCCCACGGCGGAAGCAGTCCTGCGCGAGCAGGTGAACCGTCGCGGCCTTGCGGACAGGGTGGAAGTGGACTCCGCCGGGACGATCGGCTATCACGCCGGGGAGCTGCCCGATTCGCGCATGCGAAAGTCCGCCAGCAGGCGTGGCTATACACTCGACTCGAGGGCAAGGCAGGTCACCGCGAAGGACCTCGAAACGTTCGATTACGTCCTCGCGATGGACAAGGACAACCTGTTCCACCTTCATTCGCTGGACCGGGGCGGCAGGTTCAAGGACCGGATCGGCCTGCTGACCAATTTCCTCAAGAGCCGCAACGCCGATGAAGTCCCCGATCCGTACTATGGCGGACCGGAGGGCTTCGAACACGTGCTCGACCTCGTCGAGGAGGCCTGCGAGGGGCTGCTTGATGTGATCAGCAGGGAGTTGCAGGTCGGCGGGACAAAGGAGTGAGTGGCTCATGACCCTGCCCGGTGCCCTACGTGCCACCATCGAGGAAGCCCTGAACCGGCGGTTCGGCAAGGAGGTCCGTGTCACGGGCACATCCCCCGTCGGCGGAGGGTGCATCGGCGACACCGCGCGGGTGGACACCACCCACGGTCCGTTCTTCCTCAAGACAGCAGCCGGCTCCCCGGGAGCCATGTTCACCGCCGAGGCAAAGGGGCTCGCGGCGCTTCACGCCACCGGCACCATTGAGGTTCCCGAGCCCATCGCCTCGTCGGCCGGGAAGGATGGCTGCCCGGCTTACCTGCTCACGGGCTGGCTGGAGCCCGGTCCGCGCAAGCCCCGCTTTTTCGAGGATTTCGGCCGGCGCTTCGCCCTCCTTCACAGGAAGGGCCGGGCCGAGAGATTCGGCTTCGAGGAGGACAATTTCATCGGCTCGACGCCGCAGCCGAACGGCTGGATGGACGACTGGACGGAGTTCTTCCGCGAAAGGCGCCTCGGCTATCAGCTCCACCTCGCCCGCCGCAACGGCCAAGACGGGGAACTCCAGCGCCTTGGCGCCGGGCTGATGGAACGCCTCGCGGAGTACCTCGACGAGCCCGCCGAGCCACCCGCCCTGCTCCATGGCGACCTGTGGAGCGGCAACTACCTGTCAAACGCCGACGGCGAGCCGGTCATCATTGACCCTGCGGTGTATTACGGCCGGCGCGAGGCGGACCTCGCCATGACACAGCTATTCGGTGGCTTCCCGCAGGCCTTCTACAGCGCCTACGAGGAGGAATGGCCCCTCGCCCCCGGCAGCACGGAACGCCTCGAGATATACAAGCTCTATCACCTGCTCAACCACCTGAACCTCTTCGGCTCGGGCTACCTCGGCGGATGCCTTTCCACCCTGCGGCGGTTTGCGTGAGGAGGAAGGCTCCGCGTTTCCGCATGCCCGCGAAGGCATGACACAAGCAGTCCGGCCCCAAGGCGGGCATCAGGAGGCAGGCATGGAAACGAAGAAGCACTCCGGACTCGGTATCGCATCGCTCATCGTCAGCCTTGCCACGGGGTTGGTTGTCTTCCTCGCGGTCGGGGCGTTGGCCGTGATGGACTCAGCCGTCGAGGGTGGGCTCGACGAGGAGTCCCCCGCGGTCGTCCTGCTCGGCCTGGTGATTCTCGGTTCGATGGCCGTCCTGCTGGGTTCACTTGGCCTCGGGGTGGCAGGGCTGTTTCAGCCGGACAGGAACAGGACCACGGCCATCATCGGGACCATCGTCTCGGCCGCAGCGTTCCTCGGAATTA
>SLOM01000019.1 GCA_007132505.1 Candidatus Sumerlaeota bacterium | reverse complement strand
ATGCGCGTCAAGATGATGGGCATTAAGAGTGAAGATGCCGAGGAGGAACCTGCGGTCTGATCCCGCCATGAACCTGCAACCCGGCAAGCTATTCCGCCGCCCCGCGTCCCTCCTGGCCGGGGCGGCGTTGCTGTCGGCCCTCCTGTGGCTCGCCCTTGCCGTGCATGGCGCCGTCAACAAGTCCCCCGTGGTGGACGAGATAGCGCATTTCGGAGACGGCCTCGCCATGTGGCGCTACGGCGACGCAAGGATGAACCCCGAGCATCCCCCGCTGTTCAAAATGCTCGCCACCCTGCCCGTGGAAATTCTGGCACCGCGCGAAATGAGCCTTGGGGACGAGCACATGGAGTTCGGACCTTGGGTGGATTTCCACCAGTGGCGGTGGGGGTATTATCTGCTCTATCTTGAGGAGGAGGGCCGGCATGGATTGCTGGTCTTCCTCATGCGTATTGTGCCGATCCTGACGGGCTTGCTGGGTGGCGTCGTGGCGTTTTTCTGGGGAAGGGAATTTGGCGGCACCGTGGCTGGCCTGCTCGCGGCGGTTTTTCTTCTCTATTATCCCGAATACCTGGGCCATGCACGGTTCCTGACGCTGGACGTGCCCATGCTCGTTGCCTGCGGGGCGATTACACTCGCTGGGTGGGCCTGGTGGAAAAATCCGGACTGGAAACGCACGGCACTGCTTGTCGGTGCGGGAGCGATACTACCCCTCGTGAAGCTCCCCGTGGGTGTCTATCTGATTCTGCTGCTTGGCACGATGGCGTGCATTTTGGTGCACAAATCCGTCCGCGGTGTGGGCACGGGCGGGAGGGGGCGCAGGTTCATGCTCATGCTGGCTCTCCTTGTGCCCGCCATCTACATGGCGCAGTGGGCATCGGCCGGATTCCGGTTTTCGCTCTACAGTGAACATGACCAGCCGGCGGCCCCGCATTATTTCGTCCGGTTCCAGCCACCCTACGAAGACCCGCTGGAAGGCCTGCTTGCCTTCACACACCGGCACCGGCTCCTGCCCGAAGCGTCCATCGCGGTCCTGAACCACAGCCGTTCCTTCGGAGGAAGGACGATGTTTTTGCTGGGCGAGGAGCGATCCGGCGGATGGCTGCACTATTTTTTCGTTACGATTCTGCTCAAAACCCCGCTTGTCTATTTTCTGGGCCTTGTCCCGGCTTTTCTGCTGTTGGGAAGGCAATGGCGCGGCGGGCAGACAATTCAAAGGGAGAGAGCCCTCCTTCTCCTTGTTCCATTCCTTGTGCTCTTCCTGATTTTCATGTTGGGGAGGGCGAACCTTGGCCATCGTTACGTCCTCTTCCTTTACCTTCCCTGGGCGGCGCTCCTGGGCTGGGCCGCGTCGGACTGGATTGTCAGGGGAGGCTGGAGATATGCTGTGGCGCTGGCGGCGGCCGTCTTTCTGGTTGTCCAGGCGATTGCTGCGCACCCGAACCAGGCCACCTGGTTTAATATAATCGGTGGGTCGCCATGGCAGGCCCGTCATGCGTTGGAGGACAGTAATATAGACTGGGGGCAGGACCTGCCGGCGCTCGGCCGCAAGCTGGAGGAACTCGGCAACCCGCCGCTGAATCTCGCATACTTCGGAGCGGCCCGATTCGAGGCATACACAGGGGCCTCCACACTCCACATTGTTCCTGTCTGTGACTATGTCCCGGAGGACACGCCGGCTGTCTCTCCCATCGCCGAATGGCACAGCGCCATCAGCCTGAACTGCCTCCGCAGGGTGAAGCTTGTCTATCCGGGGCGGTTTGACCGGGAGCCCCTCGCGGTGCTCAATTCCATCGCCTTGTTTGCTCCCGAGGAGCCGTAGGCGGCACGTGCTGGCAGCCGTTCCATTTATTCTGCGGACTTGAACCGGAGCCCACCAGTCCGGGGATCAATGAGCACGGCAAGGCGTCCCTGGAGCAGGTCCAGCAACTGCTTGCCCGCCACCTCGCGGCGCCAGCCCCGCAGGACCGCGTGCCGGTCCTCGTCGAGGTTGTGGCGGTTGACGATCAGTTGCTGAATATCCGCGCTTGTGGCGACAATGGTGGGGGCCACCTGCTCTTCCTCGGAGCGGGTGCGCACGAGCGCCTGGCAGATTTCCATCAGACCCGGCGGCACGTCCGGCCTCTCGCTGACCGGTTTCTGCGGCCATTTCTCCTTGGGGGTCTCCAGGCCGCGCTCCAGGACAGGGCGCACGGTGTCGAACCAGCGGTTGACCTGTCCCGGGTGGACGCGGCGAAGGCGGCGCGCCTTCTCGCGCGTGTCCGGGTGGAAACGTGCCAGCTCCACCATCGTTTCATCCGTCATCACGCTTCGGCGGGGAAGGTCCTCGCTGCGTGCGGTTTCCTCGCGCCATTGGGTCAGCTCGCGCAGCACGGCCAGCTCGCGCGGCCGCAGCGACGCCCAGTCCTTTACGCGTCGGAACAGCATCTCCGGCGGTTCCGCCGGCCCGGGCGTCACCGCCGTGGCAAGCCGTTGTTCCTGCTCGTCCCGGTACCAGTACAGCCGGTCGCGCTCTTCCAGCCGGGCGATGAGCGCCTCGTGCAGGGCGTGAAGGTGCTGCACGTCCAGCGCCGCGTAACGCAACTGCCCCTCGCTGAGCGGCCGGTGTCCCCAGTCGCTCGTCGTATGCCGCCCGGAGACATCCACCCCGAGGACCGACCGGATCAGGTTTGTCAGGGAAATCTGCGCGCCGTATCCCACCAGGGCGGCAGCCACCTGCGTATCGAATAATGGCAGCGGAAGCAGACCAAGGGCCCGGCGCAGGATCTCGACGTCCTGCATGGCGGCGTGAAATATCTTGAGCCGGCCCTGCCCGGCGAGCAACTCCGCCAGCGGCTGGAGGTCTCCCACCGCGCGCACGTCTATGATGGCCGGAGGACCGGACTCGCCACGAAGCTGGATCACCTCCAGCCGGGGGTAGTACGTCTTTTCCCCCACGAACTCCGTATCCACGGCAATGCGCTCGGCGGAACTCAGCTCTTCGCAGCAGGCCGCCAGCTCGCCCGGCGACTGAATGAAGCAGTACTCGGCCGACACCGTCGCGGGGTTGTTGGATTGGGAACCGCTCATGGGTTCTCCAGCGTCGTCAGCTCGACCTCGAACACGAGGTCCTGCTCGCCGGGGATGAGCGGTGGCTGGCCACGTGAACCGTAGCCGAGCTGCCATGGCACATGGATGCGCCGTTCCTCGCCGAGCCGCATGCCGCGTACGCCGCGGTCGTAGCCCGGGATGGCAGCACCCTGCCCTGTCGTGCCCACGGTGAGGGGGAATTCGCCGGACCATAGGTGGGTGCCGTCGGGCAGGCTCAGTACCGTATCGAGTACCACGCGGCTTCCTTCCTCAACCACCTCGGTGCCCTCTCCCTCTGAGAGGATCTCGTAGGCCAGTCCGTCGCCCAGTTCGACACGTGCGCCGATTCCCGGTTCCATGGGTGCCTCGGGAGGTTCGGGTGCCTCGGGGGCGGGCGGGGCGAGTGGGTCCTGTTCGGGAGCTTCCTCCGGCATGACGTCTGTGCGCGGGTCGGGTGGGTCCGGCGGCTGCTCGGGCGCGCAGGAGGCAAGCATCCCGGCCAATCCGGCGGCGAGCAGCGCACTCAGTATTCTTGCCATCATGTGTGATCTCACTCCTTGGCTTGGTTGACTGGTCCGGCAATCCTCGTCCCGATGGTCAGCAATTTTTCGCGGCTCTGCCATCCGGGGCGGAGCAGCTTGTTGGGGTCAGCTTCCGCCGGCAGGCGCCAGGCCCGGACGGGCAGCAGGGGCAATTCCGCCCGCGCGAAGGGCCACGGCGAGACCTCCACTTCCCACTCACCCGCGCGGCGTCCCTGCAAGGCATGACCCTTCCCTCCCGAGCCGTGAAGACACAGGTCGAGCTTCTCCTCCCAGCCCACGAGGGCAAGCAACGATGCCGCATCCCCAAAGAAAAGCGCCCGGAAGGATTGCTCGAGCCGGGCCTCCGCCGCCTCCTGCTCCAGCTTCGGCCATGCCTCGCGGCGCAGCGCCTCCCCCATGACGTGGAAGGTGGCGGCGGCCTTCTCGTCGTGTAGTCCCGTCAACTGGGCGGCATGACGGGCCACCATGGCTCCCGCACCCGCACCGCTCTGCCTGCAGGCCTCCACCACCGACCGCTCCCAGATGCGCAGGTGTTCCCGCGTGTCAATGCTGTCGAAGTTGAGCGGCCAGCCGTCCTCGCCGCGTGCCGGATCGCGCTCCCAATGCGTCCACCCCTCGTCGTGATGGCGTGTGGCAGCCACCACCTGGTCGCGCAGGGTGGATGGCCCGAGAAACTCCGGCCGCAGGTATCCTGTCAGCAGCGCGGCATGCCGTGCGTGTTCCGCCTGCGGCACAAGGTACATCCATCCGTCCAGCTCGCGGACAATCATCGGCCGGCCCCCGCCGCCAGCCGGCGCAGCCGCTCAAGGTTGATGCGGTCCTCAGTCATTTCCTTGTCCTTTTCCGTTTCGAGCGACATCGGAATTCTGGCGAAGCGCTTGTCGGTCAACAGCAGGCGAAACGCCTCGTCCCCGAGGTGTCCCTCGCCGATGTGCTCGTGCCGGTCCTTGCGGGAACCGAGCGGATGCTTCGAATCGTTCAGGTGCACGGCGCGAAGGTTCCCGAAGCCGACGATCCTGCCGAAATGCGACATGGTCCGGCGGTAGGCCTCCGGGGTGCGGATGTCGTGCCCGGCGGCGAAGATGTGGCATGTGTCGAGGCACACGCCGGTGCGCTCCGGCCTGTCTATCGCCGCCAGCAGGTCTGCCAGGTCCTCAAAGGGTGCGCCAAGGTTGGTCCCCGTGCCGGCGGTCGTCTCGAGCAGCAGACGCGTCGGCCCGTCCGGCAGGCGCGCGAAAACCCGCCGGACACGCTCCGCCACACGGGCGATGCCCTCCTCGCGCCCCGTCCCCAGATGCGCCCCGGGGTGCATGACAAGGCCCGGAAGCCCGAGCTGGAAGCACCGCCGAAACTCGTCCTCCAGGGCCGCCTCGCTCTTTGCCGCCACGTCCTCCTTCGGCGACGCCATGTTGATCAGATAACCCGTGTGGGCGAAAACGTTCTCCGGCGCGATACCCGCGGCCGCCAGCTCCTCCGGGAAGCGCACTGCCTGTTCCTCCGTGATCGGGGGGCCATCCCAGCGATTGTTGTTCTTCACGAAGATCTGCATGGCGGTGCAGCCCACCGAAGCCGCCCGTGCTGGGGCCTTGTCCACTCCGCCGGCAATGCTCATGTGCGATCCGAGCGGCGGGAGGACGGCGCTTTTCCGTTTCATTGGCAACTCTTCGCGGAGGGGAAGCGGGTTCGGCAGAGCCCGGAGCCGCAAAGCTTCACCACGCCCCGCTCCCGGGCTCAAGCGCTGAATGGCCCGCACGCGCCGCCGCGGCCAGTGGGTCCGTCACTCCGTTCCCGTTCTTCCCGTCCCGGCTCGAGGGGGCACGGGGGTGAGGCGCACGCCGAAGAGGTGCTTGACGGGCTCACGCGTCAGCACAAGAAGGGTCAGGATGGCAAGCACCATGGTGGCAGGAATCGAGTGACCGGGTGTGACAGCCGCCTGGCCGGCGTTGAAGTTGACCGCCGGGGGGAACATGCACAGCAGCGAGGCAATGACCACGCAGAACGTGTGGTTCTTGCGCTCGCGCAGTCTTGCCGCGGTGACCATAAGGGCCCCGGCAATGGCCAGCCCTCCCACGAGCACCAGGAACCCCAGCAGGCCGGTCCTGCCGGGACCACGCACAGGGGCCAACAAGGCAGCGATCTCCGTGTGGAAGCGAAAAACAAACAGGGCCACGATCGCAGCGAGCACGTAATACACGATGGAGAGAATGTTGAGGTACTTTTCGTATTCGGTCATCTGACAGTTCTCCTCTTCTGTTGCTCTGATATGGATGGAGCGCGGGTTCTCAGACTGGTCTCGCGGTCCCCGGTTGGTGCCAATCGAACCTCAATGCGGGAGCACATACACTCGGCCACCCCCCACAACGGGGGAGTCCTAAAGAGGGGGGAATGCACGGGGCTTCCAATCAGCTCGTCTCCACTTGGACACTATTGAAGTAGTCCTTCCTGAGGGCCTGGCGCCCACAGGTCAAGGACATCGTAGAGGGCGTGTCGCGGCGCACCTGCAGCCTGCAGCGTTTCCCTGTGCCTGACGAGTTGGCAGGAGAGCCACGATGCGGCATCTGTGTCTTCGTGCCTTCGTGTTGAAAAGAAGCTGGAGAGATAATCTCCGTACCCGGGCTCTTGAGTGGACGAACCCGGCAACTGCGAACCTGCGGACGATGTCAAATCCGGTGGCCTCAATTATGTACGGCTGATCTCAGACCCTTGGGTCCCGCACCGTCTCGCGGATCCGGGTGACGCACCCCTCGAACACGCCTCCGGTCCATCCTGCTTGCATTTGCCAGGCAGGCATGGATAAGTACCTTGGGATTCAAGTGAAGGCGGTGATGAGCGGTCATCGGTCGCATTCAGCGAACCCAGATGCATCTGGCCGCAAATTGCATGACCCGGGAGCACTGACATGGCGGCAGCTACGATCAAACTCTTTCTCGCACAGGGCGACGCTAAGGGGTTACGCACAGCGGAGATATCCAACTGGACCGGGAAGGCGCTCGCAGCACCGCGCACTGAACTGGACCAACTGCTTGCTCGCAAAGAGTGCGCTAAGGCAGGCGTTTATGTACTCACGGGGACCAACCCATCCACCAACTCCCCGCATGCTTATGTGGGTGAAGCGGAAATCATCCGGGACCGCCTCCGCCAGCACAAGGGGAAGGAGTTCTGGGTGTCCGCGATTGTCTTCGTCAGCAAGGATGAGAATCTCACGAAAGCACACGTGCGATATCTTGAAAGCCGGCTCATTGCCGAAGCCAAGGAGGTTGGCCGGTTCACTCTCGAGCAGAATCAAGCAGGTGGAGCCAGGCTTCCGGAGTCCGACCAAGAGGACATGAAGGCCTTTCTGTCGAAGATCCGTCAGCTTCTGCCTGTTCTTGGCTCGGATCTTTTGAACCCTATTGTCAAACCCACCAAGCGAGGTAGTAGTGCCGGACGCCTGTATTGCAGAACAAAGGGTGCCAAGGCGGAGGGGCAGCGAACGCCTGATGGTTTCGTAGTTTTCGCTCGCTCTCAAGCCGTTCTGAGCGAGCGGCCCTCCGCAAGAGATCGCGGCGCATGGGTCCTCAAATTACGCCAGAAGCTTATTTCTGATGGGACTCTGAAAGAGAAAGATGGATTCTATCGGTTTGAACGGGATAGCGAGTTCTCGAGTCCGAGCGCCGCTGCTGCTGTGGTCCATGGTGGGCCTACAAATGGCCTGATGGCTTGGAAGGCCAGTGATGGCAAGGCGCTGAAGGAATTGGATGAGATGGCCTAAAAGACTGCTCTCTGCATTCACTGCTGCACGTCGCTTTTCCGCCGTGCCGCGTTTCTACTCCTCTTCGGCCTCATTTTCTTCGGGATCGCCGTTGTCCGTGGCGGGTTCCTCCCCGGGCAGGAGGCGGCGCGCTTCGGTGTGGTCGAGCATCTCCACCCCCCGGAGCTGGCGTTCGATGGCGCGTGAGCGGCGGGCGCTCTTGTCTATACGCTTGGACGCGGTCTCGAGGGACTTGCTCACCGCGCCGAGGCTCTCCCCGAACTTGTGGAACTCCGTCTTCACCGCCGACAGGAGCCGCCACACTTCGCTGCTGCGCTTTTGGATCGCGAGCGTGCGGAAACCCATCTGCAGCGCGTTCAGGTAGGCGTAGAGTGTGGTTGGACCCACGAGCACCACGCGGCTCGTGCGCTGCAATTCCTCCACGAGTCCCGGGATGCGGAGCGCCTCGGCGAACAATCCCTCCGTGGGCAGGAAAAGCAGCGCGAAGTTCGTGGTGTGTGGCGGGTTGATGTACTTGCTTTCGATGGTCTTTGCCTCATCGCGCAACCGCCTTGCCAGGGCGCGGCGTGCTGCCTCGCTCGCCTCCTTGTCCGCGTTCTGATAGGCGTCCTGCAGGCGTGCGTAGTCCTCCGTGGGGAACTTGCAGTCTATGGGAAGGAGGACCTCGTGTCCGTCCTCCTCTCCCGGGAGCACGATGGCAAATTCCACCCGTGCGGTGCCGGTGGGGTGCGTGGTGGCATTCCGGCGGTACTGCGCGGGGGCCAGGATCTGCTCGAGGAGCGTTTCGAGCTGCACTTCGCCGAGCGCCCCGCGGGAGGACACATTCGCCAGCACGCGCTTGAGGTCGCCCACGCCCGTGGCCAGCGTCTGCATTTCACCGAGGCCGCGGGAGACCCGCTCAAGCTGCTTGCTGACCTGGTCGAAGGACTGGCCGAGGCGTTTTTCGAGCGTGCCCTGCAGCTTCTCGTCCACCGTTTCGCGCATCTTTTCCAACCGCGCCTCGTTTTCCTTGCGCAGGGCCTCAAGCTGGGCACGCACGGCGTCCTGCACCTCGCGCAGTGTCTTCTCCGTGGACCCGCGAAGGGTCTCGAGGCGGTCGGTCAGCAGTTGTTGCAGCTCACTCGCCGCCTTGGACTGCTTTTCCGCCGCTTGGCCGGTGGTTTCAAGGAGGCTGGTGCGCTGGTTGGCAAGCTCCCTGTCGAGGCGCTCCCGGAAGGCGGAGAGGGCGGCCTCCACCTTGTCCAGCCGCTCGTCCTGGCTGCGGCGTGACTGGGCGAGCGACTCCGCCAGTCCCTTCTGCATCTGCTCGAACCGGTCGTAGAGCGCCCGCTGCGTCTCCCGCGCGCCCTCCTCGGACTTGGACGTGAGGGCCAGCGCGGTCTCGCGCAGTCCCGTCTCAAACCCCGCGCGCAGGCGCTCACCCGCTTCCGTCTGCTGACGCTCCAGAGCATCGAGGCGGGCGTGCAGCTCCCGTTGGCGCTCCTCGTCCTTTTTCCTCCGCGGGCGCAGGAGAACCTGAAGCAACACCATGACAAGCACCAGCAGCAGCAAGACCGCCAGCATGACCAGCGTCTGCAATTGGGGGTCGTCGAACATGGGCCGGACCTTTCGCTCGAGCATTTGCACGAGCCCGCATTCGTGAAGCCTCCACCCACGGAGGGCAACCGGGACGGTGAATCAGGGCGCGGCGGCCCGCCGCCCACGGTGCAAATATCCTTGAGGAAGCGGACGCGCGCAGGCACAAACATCCCACACTGCGGAGGGTATCGGATGAGCAGCATTCCATACCAAACGAAGCAAAACTTCGAGGAGCCTCATCCTTCCCGCCCGCGGGAAGAGCGCCTTGAGGCTCTCACCCGGCGTATCGGACGAAACCTCTTCCGCCGCATGAGGAGCAGTGCCCCCTCGTTCTGGCGCCTCGCCGCCGTCGAAGACCACTTCATGAAGCTCATGATGCGTGACGAGGACTTGCGCTTCCGCATGCTCCAGTTCGTGGACGTGTTCCCCTCCCTCAAGGATACCCGCTCGGTCACGCGGCACCTCGAGGAGTACCTCTCCAGCGAGGAGATGGGCTCCGGCACCGGGCACGGCCCCCTTGGCAGAATCGCCAGCCTCCTGGGCCGGGACCTTGGCGGTGTGCGCGTCATCACCGCCGCCACCGCCCGCCTGGCCATAACCCGCATGGCGAACCAGTTCATTGCCGGACATACGCCGGAGGAAGTCGCCGTGCGAATCCGCAGCATGGAAGCAGGTGGATTCCATTTCTCGCTGGACCTCCTGGGTGAGTTCGTCGCCAGCGAGGTGCAGGCCGGGGAGTTCGCCCGCCGCTACCTCGAAATGATTGAGCGCTTCGAGGACCTGCTCGGCCCCCTGCCCGCCGTATTCGCCGACCAGCCCCACCTGCAGGCGCCCCCCCGCGTCAACATATCCATCAAACTCAGCTCCCTCACCAGCAGGTTCGACCCCATGGACCCGGAGGGCACCAGCGCGGCGGTGCGCGAACGTCTCCGCCCCCTTGTCCGCGCGGCCCGCCAGCACGGCGCCTTCATCAACGTGGACATGGAGAAGTACGAGTTCCGCGACATCACCCTGCAGATCATCCTCGACCTGCTCGACGAGGAGGAGTTCCGCGGCTTCCCCCACTTGGGCGCCGTGGCCCAGGCCTACCTGCTCGACGCGGACGAATCACTCCGCTGGTTCCTCGCGGAGTTGGCCCGCCGCAACCAGCCCACCACCATCCGCCTCGTCAGGGGCGCCTACTGGGACAGTGAGCAGATTTGGGCGCGCCAGAAAGGGTGGCCCGTCCCCGTCATTTCGGACAAGCGCCAGACCGACATCATGTTCGAGCGGTGCACCCGCATCCTCATGGAAGCCGCCCCGCTTGTGCGCACCGCCATTGCCAGCCACAACGTGCGCAGCATTGCGTATGCCCTCGCCCTCCGCAAAGTCCTGGGCCAGCCCGCCGGAGCCTTCGAAGTCCAGATGCTCTATGGCATGGCTGGTCCCATCAAGGATGCCGTCCTGCGCTCCGGCGTCCCGGTCCGGATCTATACACCTTGCGGGGAGCTGCTGCCCGGCATGTCCTACCTGGTGCGCCGCATCCTGGAAAACACCAGCAACGAGTCGTTCCTGCGCCAGCGCTTCAGCAATCGGGTGTCCGAGGAGAAGCTCCTTGCCAGCCCGCACGAATCCGGTCTGGAGGATTTGGGAATATGAGCACCGCCGCCCGCGTGGTTTCCACCGCGCTCCCGCCGTTCAGAAACGAGCCCCTCACCGACTTCTCCCGCCGCGAGGAGCGCGAGGCCTTCCAGCGTGCCATGGCGGATATACGCGCCCGGCTTCCCCTCGAGGCGCCTCTCCTGATCGGCGGCAAGCGCATCGAAACGGAGGAGACGATCCCCTCCGTCTCGCCATCGGACACCTCGCTGCTTTGCGGCCGCTCCAGCGCCGCGGATCAGGCCGCCGCGGACAAGGCCGTTGCCACCGCACGCCGCGCCTTCGAGGACTGGTCCCACACCACCGCTGAGGACCGCGCCGCGCTCCTGCTCCGCACCGCCGACCTCATGCGCCAGCGCCGCCACCTGTTCTCAGCGCTCGAGGTGTACGAGGCAGCGAAACCATGGCACGAAGCCGACGCCGACGTGGCGGAGGCGATTGACTTCCTCGAATACTACGCGCGCGAGGCCATCCGTCTATCCGGCAGAAAGCGCCTCCAGCCCTACATTCTCGGCGAGTACAACGACCTCTCCTACCACCCCCTCGGAGTCGTGGCGGTGATAGGCCCCTGGAATTTCCCACTCGCCATTCCCGTGGGCATGAGTTCCGCCGCGCTTGTGACCGGCAACACCGTCATCCTGAAACCTGCCGAACAGACACCGCTCGTGGCCTGGCTGTACGCGCGGCTGCTGGAGGAGGCGGGCGCGCCCCCCGGCGTATTCAACTTCCTTCCCGGGCGGGGGGAGGTCTGCGGAGCCCATCTCGTCCGCCACCCTGATGTCCGGATGATCGTCTTTACCGGCAGCAGGGATGTCGGTCTGCTCATCCAGCGCGAGGCCGTCGCCGCCCAGCAGGAGGGGCTTCCCTTCGTCAAGAAGATCGTCACCGAAATGGGCGGCAAGAACGCCCTCATCGTGGACAGCAGTGCGGACCTCGATGCCTCCGTCCCGGATGCTGTCTATTCGGCCTACGGCTTCGCCGGGCAGAAGTGCTCCGCGCTCTCCCGCCTCATTCTGCTGGACGACGTCTACGATGTCTATCTGCGGCGTTTCCGCGAGGCAGTGGAGTCGCTCAAGACCGGCCCCGCCGGGGACCCCGGCACGCAGGTTCCCCCCGTTATAGACGCTGAGGCGGCGGAAAAGGTTCACAGCTACATCCGCATGGGGGAGGAGTCCGCCCGGCCCGTCTATCGCGCGGACGTGACGGCCCTTGCCGGAAAGGGGCACTTCGTCCCTCCTGCCATCTTCGAGGTGGCCTCCTCCACCCACCGCCTCGCCCAGGAGGAAATCTTCGGCCCCGTCGTGGCCGTGCTCCGCGCCGGTGACTTCGACGAGGCGCTCCGCATCGCCAACTCCACGCCCTATGCGCTCACCGGCGGCGTGCATTCACGCACCGTCTCCCACCTTGAGCGCGCCCGCCAGGACTTCCAATGCGGCAACCTTTACCTGAACCGCACCATCACCGGCGCCATCGTCGCCCGCCAGCCGTTCGGCGGCTACCGCCTGAGCGGCATCGGCGCCAAGGCCGGCGGCCCTGACTACCTCAAGCAATTCATGATCGCACGGGCTGTCTCCGAGAACCGCATGCGCCACGGGAGCGCCCCCCTCACCGAACGCGGCACCGACGACACGTGGGAGGAGTTCTGAGAGGGCCACGGACGCCTCCTGCCCTGACCCGCGCCGCCGCTCCCTCCCCCCGAAACACCCAGTTACTCACATGTTTCATTCTGACCCGCCGCGCCGGCTGACGGGGCCTGCCGAACCGCCGTGAGTCCCGCAAAATGCCGGATTCCTCCGGTATGAGCGGCTTGCGGGGCTGGTCAGCATCTTGCACCCGACACCGCGCGGGAAGTCTCACGAAGGAGTCTGAAAGATGCCCAAAGTCATAGGAATAGACCTCGGAACCACATACAGCTGCGTGTCCGTCATGGAAGGCGGCAAGACCGCCGTGATCTCCTCCGCGGAAGGCGGGCGGACGACGCCGTCGGTCGTGGCGTTCACCAAGGACGGCGAACGGCTCGTCGGCCAGGTGGCCAAGCGCCAGGCCGTCACCAACCCCGAGAACACCATCTTCTCCGTGAAGCGATTCATGGGGATGAAGTACGAAGAGGCCGAGCGCACCGGCGAAGTCAAGCGCGTCCCCTACCACATCAAGGAAGCGCAGAACGGGGACGCGGCGGTGGAAATCCGCGGCAAGCAGTACTCGCCGCCGGAAATCTCCGCCATGATCATACAAAAGATGAAGCAGACGGCGGAGGACTACCTTGGCCACAAGGTCGAGGAAGCTGTCATCACCGTGCCGGCGTACTTCAACGACTCGCAGCGCCAAGCCACCAAGGACGCCGGGCGCATCGCGGGCCTGAACGTCCGCCGCATCATCAACGAGCCCACCGCAGCGGCCCTCGCCTACGGCCTCGACAAGAAGAATGATGAGAAGATCGCCGTCTTCGACTTCGGCGGCGGCACCTTCGACATCTCCATCCTTGAACTCGGCGACGGTGTCTTCGAGGTGAAGTCAACCCATGGCGACACCCACCTCGGCGGCGACGACATTGACCAGGTCCTCATGGATCACCTGGCTGAGGATTTCAAGAAGGAGAACGGGGTGGACCTGCGGCAGGACCGCATGGCGCTTCAGCGCCTCAAGGAGGCCGCGGAGAAGGCCAAGATCGAGCTGTCCTCCTCCATGACCACCACCATCAACCTGCCGTTCATCACCGCGGACGCCAGCGGGCCGAAGCACCTCGTCATGGACCTCACCCGCGCGCAGTTCGAGAAGCTGGCCGCGCCGATCATAGACAAGACCATCGAGCCCTGCCGCAAGGCGCTTCAGGACGCCGGCGTCCAGGCCTCCGACATCAACGAGGTCATCCTCGTCGGTGGCTCGACCCGCATACCCTACGTGCAGGAGCAGGTGAAGAAGGTCTTCGGCCGCGAGCCGAACAAGTCCGTCAACCCGGACGAGGTGGTGGCCATTGGCGCCGCGATCCAGGGGGGCGTGCTGGCGGGCGACGTGTCCGACGTGCTGCTGCTCGACGTGACTCCGCTCTCGCTCGGCATCGAGACGCTCGGCGGCGTCATGACAAAACTCATCGAGCGCAACACGACCATCCCCGCAAAGAAGAGCGAGATCTTCTCCACCGCCGCTGACAACCAGACCACCGTCACCGTCAAGGTCTACCAGGGCGAGCGCGAGATGGCCGCGGACAACAAGCTGCTGGGGAACTTCAACCTCGACGGCATCCCGCCCGCTCCACGCGGCATCCCGCAAATCGAGGTGACCTTCGATATTGACGCCAACGGCATCCTCCACGTCAGCGCCAAGGACCTCGGCACCGGCAAGAGCCAGAAAATCCGCATCGAGGCGGGCTCCGGACTCACCGAGGACGAAATCAAGAACATGGTGCGCGACGCCGAGGCACATGCCGACGAGGACCGCAAGCGCCGCGAACAAGTCACCACGAAGAACAACGCCGAAACACTCGTCTATACGGTCGAGAAGTCCATGAATGAACTCGGGGACAAGCTCTCCCCCGACGACAAGGGCAAGATCAACGACGTACTCGGCGACCTGCGCCGTGCCGTGGAATCCAACGACCACGAGGGCATGAAGACCCACACCGAACAGGTCAACAAGGTCTTCCACGAACTCAGCCAGCGGGTGTACCAGTCCGCGGCCGGAGGAGCGGCAGGAGCCGCCGGCGCCGGCCCGCAGGCAGGTCCCCAGGCCGGCCCCGAGGGCCAGCCCAACGGCGCGCAAGGGCAGGACGACGTCGTGGACGCCGAGTACGAGCCCGTGGACAAGGACAAGAAGCAGGAGTAACCCAGCCGCTTCGCAAGACCCCGTGCAAGGAAACGCCCGGCGGAAGGCTCACCAGCCACCGCCGGGCGTTCTTGTATCCTGTGGGTGCGGATGCGAATGCGCGGGATGACTATCCCAAGGTATTCATCATGGAGTAATCGTCCGCCACCGGTTGCAGCACTTTCGCCGGCAAAGCCGCCTATTCGCTGTTCCCGAAGTGGACGAGGAACTCCCGCCGGGCGCCCGCAGGCGTATAGATGGTGCCGAGCGAGAAGGAGTCCACGTACTCCGGTGGATCCATGAGCATCGCAGGCATCTCCGTGGGCAGGAAGCCCAGCAGATATGCGTGCTGCCTCAGGGTTGGGACACGGATATACCATTGCGTGTTCCGCTCTCCGCCGAAGATCTCGGCGTGCTCAAGGAAACCGCTGTCGGCGCGCATGGAGGGGACCTCCTCCCTCCTGGCCTGGAGCGACCGGCGCAGGACTTCCCTGTCCCCTGCGAGCAGGAACATGCCTGCCCGGGTGATGGTGTAGGCGGGCAGCATCCCGTCCTCGCCGATGCCGGCGCGCTCGGGATTCACGACATGGACCCGCTCGCCCAATATGTTCTCACGGAGGAACAGCGGCGGCACAGGAGCGGGCGTGGCGTCCTCGCCACCTCTGCCGGCCCGGGCCGGCGGAGCCAGACTGTTGTCGAGCACGTCCTCGAGGATGCTGAGCACGTCTTCCACCCGCTCTGGGTCGCGCAGATTGGCGGCGAACAGGAAGTCAGGCATTGCCGCCCCCTGCCCGTCTGCTCCGTCCGGCCACACTGCCAACGCAAGGTCCGGCCCGGCATTGGCCAGCAGGTCCGTCTCGATGTCGAACCCGAGCAGATCGCGGCTTGCCTCCACGCTGTGCTGAAGCCCCTCGGAGGAGATGGGGAACTCGTTCTCTTCCCGGGGGAGCGAGGCCAGCGCGCGCTCGAGAAGGTGGACGCCGTCGAAGGCGTTCGTGGCATACATGAACTCGCTCCCCGCCGGGATATGATCCAGGATCGGAAGCCGGCCTGGCGGAGGTGCGGCCAGGGTGAAACGGCGCTCGGGTGCGCTCATCTCCCCTTGGGGGACGAACGTCACGCAGTACAGAGCCTCGGGGCTGACCCTTGCCTTGAGCCCGAGCGGCGGCGGGTGCTGAAGGAACGCTCGCACGACGGGCGCCACGGCCTCCCGTGGCACAAGGTCCAGCAGCCAGATCGGCTCACCGAACACCCACAGGCTGGCCTCCTCATCCTCCAGTTCGTCCATGAAGCTGAAGTAGTAGTTCGACTGGAAGAGCACCCCGCCCTCGTTGGCCAGTGCGCTTTCCACGAAGCGTTTCTGGGTGCCGTAGCTGAGGATGTTGTCCTCCAGGGCGAAGAACATCTCGAAGGCCGGCAGCTCCAGCAACTGGGCCCTGCCGGAGACGGACTCCACGACAGTGGCCGCAGAGACGCCCCGGGTGACGCCCCGCGCCTGGCCGGCCTCGGTGCGGATTTGCTGGAAGGTGCGCCGCGCGTCCGACGGGTTGTTGAAGGCCGCATTGGCCAGATAGCCCGCCTGGCCTCCCTGATCCAGGAAATAGACATCCACGCCGTTCAGTGTTTGCGTCATCAAGTCCGGCAGTGAGAGCGAATACCCAAGCTCCTCCTCCAGCGATGCGATCATCTGCTGCATGCCGGGGCTGTCGGGTTCGCCGAACCCCATCAGCGAATTGACCCTCTCCTCCAGTGGTGCCGCGAGGGGTGTCTTCGCGAGGTCGCTCCAGGCCCCATCAGTGGAGGGGATGCTGATGACCAGGTGTGCGTTCGCCGGCGTGCGGCCGGGCACGGCAAGGTCTGCAGCGGCCGTGGGCGCCATGGTGGCGGCCAGAAACGGCAGGGAGAGGACAAGCGGCAGGGCTGAGCGCATGAGGCACCTCGGCGCGAACGGGGGTAAGCCCCCATTTCTGAATTGCCCTTTCCTTCGGGGAGGAGCGCGGGGCGGTCAAGGCTTTCGCCCGGCACAAGGATGCCCCCGGGTGGCGGGCTGCCGCTTTCGGACTTGTCATGGCCCGGCCCCGGGAAAACCATGAGCCCCAGAAGACCTCCGCGGTCCACCACGCCCGGACCGGTGAACTGACCGTGCCTCAACCGCCCAGCAATACCCCGGCGCGAACCGCATCCATCCTCCCCTCCGCGCTGCGGCGACTGGAGGCCGGGGGCATCGTGTTGACGCTCGCAGCGATCGCCGCCCTGTATCACGTCCCGCAGGTGCCCGGGATGCTGCTGGCCTTCGTGGGACTGGCGATTCTGCCGGGCCTCTACCTCGGCAGGCAGCCTCTCCCCCCCGGCTACCGGCGGGCTTGGAACTGGGCCGTCATTGTTTTCATCGTGGTGAGTCTTACCGGGCAGCTGATACTCGCGCTGCCGGCCCACACGGTCCTGGTGCTGATCTGTCTCTTTCTGCTGCTGCAGCGCTGGTACACCGGGCGGGGGCGGAAAGAGTACGTGGAGATCTGGTGCCTGACGGCGCTGATGATGCTCGTGGCATCGCTGGGCGAGCCGGGCGCGGCAGGGCTGGCACTTCTCCTTGTCTGGTGTGCGGCCGCGATGCCCTTCATGTCGGCGCTGGCGGTGAATGCGATGGCGGCGGGGCACGGGCCTGGCAGGCGCAACTGGGCCGGTCTGGAGCATTTCTCGCCCATGCGTCCCTGGCTGATTGCCCCCGTGGTGGGGGGACTCGCGCTGCTCGTCTTCCTCGCGATTCCCCGCACGCACATTCTGGAGCCCGCCAGCCGGGAACTCCTCCTCCCCTCCCAGCCAGCCCGCGCAATGCTTGAGACGGGTTTCTCCGGCAAGGTCCACCTTCAGGGCATGACCATGCTGCGGGAGACCGAGGGCGTGGCGCTCAAGCTCACCGTCCCTCCGGCGTTTCACGGGGCCGAGCGGCTGCGCCTGCGGGTTCATCCGCTCGACCTGTTCGACGGCGAGGTCTGGCGCCGTGCGCCCTCCGGTGAGGGGCATGCGGCTGCCCCGCGTTCGCTCCTTCCGCCGGACTACGCCATCGCCAGGGACTCCTCCACCCGCACGGAGGGAGCGCATGACCTTCTGACCATCCGCCCCATTGATTTCCCCGGTCCGGCGCTCCCACTGCCGGAGAGCACCACCGCCTTCCAATCACCTCCCCGCGGGGCCAGCCTGATGCTGCACCCCGGCGGAACCGTGGAAGCCGGTATTCTCCGCACGGCCTCGGAGTACGGGGTCCTCTCCCTGCGCGGGCCAATACGCCGGCCGGACGGACCGCTTCTCCGCGGGGAACCCCGCCCCGAGCACCTCGAGGTCCCGGCCGCACTCGCCCCGGCTGTGCACGAACTCGCCGGCCGCATACTGCCTCCCGGCGGGGAATATGGCGGGCCTGTAGAGACTGCCGGAGTCGTCGAGAAGTACTTCCGCCGCAACGGACGCTATTCGCTCGACTTGACGCACCTGGACAACACCAGCGCCGTCCTGGAGCAGTTCATGACCGGTTCGCTCCGCGGTCACTGCGAGCTGTTCGCCTCCGCGATGGCGATCGTGTTGCGGGAACAAGGCATTCCGGCCCGCCTGGCCGTCGGGTTCAGTGGCAGCGACCCCCGCGGCACGAGCGGCCAGGACAGTGTCCATCTCGTGCGTCATCGCCATGCCCACGCCTGGGTGGAGGTGCACGACGGAGAGGATGGCTGGGTGCCCTTCGACCCGACGCCCTCCCCGCTCTACGCTGCACTCCCGGCATGGGCCTCCACGGCCGAGGCCGCCTGGCTGCTGGGCCATCCCCTGCGCCACGCCTTGCAACTCATGGAAAGCTACGACCTGCAGATGCAGTCGGACCTGCTCCGGCAGGTGCGGGAGCGCGGTTACGAGACCTTGGAGGAATGGGAGAACGGGGCCCTGCTCCGCGCGGGCAAGCGCGTCCGCCGCAACGCCACCGAACCGCCCCTGCTGGTCCTGGCGGCTCTCCTGCTGGCCCTCAACGCGGTTGCGATATACGCGCACCGCCGCTGGAGCCTGCGGAGGGTTGGTTCGCGCGCCGGGCACACCGCCGCCGCTGCTCTCCCGGGCGGGGAACCCGGAATCCCCCGCCTCTTCCTGCGCCTGCTGAGGGAACTCGAATCGGAGGGAGGGCTGCCGCCTCCGGGCATGTCGCCGGGAGAGGCGATCCGCCATGCCGCCGGCCGGCGCGGGCTGGACCGCGGCACCGCATCCGAGCTCGCCCGTCTATACACGGAGTGGCGCTTCCGCCGGCGGACATCGGCCAGCGAGCGTGCCATCCGTGCCCTCCTCCGCAGGGTCCGCCAGGGCCGCAGCGGCACCGCCTGAGGGCACTCCCCGCTGAATGCAAATCCCCCGCCGGGGATGCCCGGCGGGGGAGGATGGTGCAGTTACCAAGAGCAGCCTCGCGTCAGAACAAGTACCAGTCCGGTATATGGGTTTCGACTGGCTCAATGCTGCCGGAAAACCTTCGAATCTCGCCGAACTCCGCATTCACAACCCTGATAAGCCGAAATTCAAAGTCCACCGCTGATTCTCCCACGGAGTCTGCAATGGTCTCCACGGTGATAGTGGTGGATGTGCCCGGCGGGTTGATGGAGGGGTTAGCTGTCTCAAGCGTATAGTGCACACCCTCCTCTGCGTTCCCGAGCTGGCGGAGGAGGAACGTCACCGTTTGGTCCGTGGCGCCGCCATTCAGCTCAAAGACGAGGTCGAAGCTTTCTCCCTCGTCCACGCTGATGGGTCCGGCGCTGTCAAAGGTCAGGCTTGGCATATACTCGGGGCCAAGGAGCCCCCATCCAAAGTCCGCGAGCGTCTTGTCCGCCAACCCCAAGCGGACCTCCCCGTCCACTTGGGCGGGTTCCATCAGCTCGGGGGGATCAAAGGCTCCCTGGTCGTAATGGGAGATGGAGGACCCGAGCTCATACGGGTCCGGAGCATAGATCGGTGCCCTCTCATCACCGAAGGCGCCCTCCAGGTTCGTCCCGCCGATAAAAAGATCCTCGCTTGTGAGCGAGTCCAGGCGTTGGGCGTCGGAAAGGGCTGTCAGAGCAGTTCCGGGATCATTTCCGAGGTAAAGCAATGTGTCGAACACCGAGGGATAGAACTCGTTGTTATTCGGATCCTCCAGCAGCCACTCGCCGGTGTCCTCGTCTATAAGGTCTACAAAGCCCATGCCGTGGGTGAGTTCGTGCAGCGTGGTCCTCACGAAGGAGGGGACCCCGGTGGGGTCGCTATCCAGTTCATAGTTCCACGTGATTTCACCGAGCACGGTGTCTCCGTCTATATCGGCATTGAATATGATCCGGATTTCCCACTCGCCGGCCGGGGTGTTGTCCACATCCAGCATCTGGTTGATAAGGTGAAGGGGAAGGAACTTGTCATCCTCGTTTACTCTTCCCCAGTATCTCGGTGTGGCGTTGGCCAGCACGGCGCTCGTTGCCGTTCCACCCAGATCGTCGAAATAGGTTCTGAGGCGGACCGGGATTGTGCCGTCTATCCGCGACTCCCAATATTCGATGGCATACTCCAGGGCTTCGCGGCGTACCTCGCCGTAGGTTAGCGGGCCGCCGTTGTAGGGTGTGTCGTCGTTGAAACCGTAATCCGCCGGATCGGCGTACTCGATTTCGAACTCCAGTGCGTGGGCGCTGCCGGCGGCGAGGCCGAATGCCACCGCTCCGCCAAGCAGCACGCGCGGGAAAAAGGAGGTGCCGTTCATTTCTCCACCTCCTTCACGATTTCGCAGTGCACCTTCAGATTGCCATCCTCGCCGACCACGGCCACTGATCGTGTTTCGATGAAGTCCACCTCGACAATGCTTGCCAGCACGCCCACCGCCTTGGCGGGTACTTCGACCGGCTTGGCGGTTCGCAGGCGTTCGCCGCGCAATTCGCGCATTTGCCCCGCCGCAGGAGCTGTGGGCCGGCCCTCCTCGTCGAGGGCAATGACGCTGGCGGCGGAGCCATCCTTCCGGCCCTCCGCTTCCTCGCCAGCCCCGCCCGAGCACCGTGCGCAGGTGGAGCAACCCTCCCTGGTTTCGGTTTTCGTTGCAGCGGCCGGCTGTTTCTCGCCGCCCGGGGAACCTATAAGGACGGCGCCATAGCCGGCGACTCCGGCAAGCGCCAATCCTGCCACAAGGACGATGGTTCGCTGCATGGTGGCCTCCTTCTTTTGTAGGATGAAATTGTCGGGAAAAGGGGAGGGGGAGGGGGAGACCCGCCAACATCCTTTCCACAATGCAATTCCAAAGCCAAGAGGCTAGGGTATCTCAAGCTAAAGATGATCACAGAAGGTAGACTTTCGGGCATCGCGAGCTCCAAGAAGCAGTCCGCCCCGGGTATCCCCCGAGCCTGGAGCGACGGCGGAGGTGTCCCGGGGCGGTGGTCCTGCATTCCCGCGGGGTGTCCGGCCTTATGCCGGAGGTGGTGCCGTCAGCATCCGGTTCCCCAATTTTCGAGCAGGGCGACGAAATCCGCGAAAGCGATCGGATTGCCGTCGAACTCCGTGCCCCAGTTCTCAAGGAGGAAGGCGAAGTCCTGGAAGTCCACGCACCCGTCGTTATTCAAATCGCCGATGGCGCGGGCAGCGGGTGGGATGTCGTACTCCTCGGCCGATGGCTCGATGGTGCCGGAAACGGTCCGCGTGCTGCCGAACTCCGCATTCACCACGCGGATGAGCTGGAATTCGAAGCTCACGGGCGAATCGTCCAGCGAGCCCGCGATGGTGTTCACCGTCACCGTTGTGGACGTGTCCGGAGGGGTGATGGAGGGCGACGCCGTGCCCAGCGTGTAGTGCACGCCCTCCTCCGCGTCCCCCAACTGGCGGATCTGGAACGTGACCGTCTGGTCCGTGGCGCTACCGTCGAGCTCCAGCACGAGGTCAAAACTGTGCCCCTCGTCCACGCTGACGGGGCCGGCCGAGTCAAAAGTAAGAGCAGGCAGGACATCCGGGCCGAGCAGTTCCCACCCGAAGTCGGCGAGCGTCTTGTCCGCCAGCCCGAGGCGGATTTCCGCATCCGTCTGCGCAGGCTCCATCAGCTCCGGAGGGCTGAAGGCCCCCTGATCATAGTGCGACACGGAAGAGCCGGGCGCGTAGGATTCGGGTGCGTAGACGGGCGCCCTGTCTCCTCCGAATGCTGCTTCCAGGTTCGTCCCCCCGATGAATAGGTTCTGGCTGGTGACTGAGTCCCGCCGTTGTGAATTGGAGAGGCTGGTCAGCGGGGTGCCGGGTGAGTCGCCAAGGCGCAGCAGCGTGTCATAGACCGAGGGGTAGAACTGGCCGTCGTTCTGATCCTGAATCAGCCACTGTCCGGTATTCTCGTTTATCATGTCGGCGAAGCCCAAGCCATGGGTAAGCTCGTGCAGGGTCGTCCGCACGAAGGAGGGCACGCCGGCCGGATCGCTGTCCAACTCGTAGTTCCATGTCATGGACCCGAGCGCCACATCGCCGTCCACGTCGGCGTTGAACCTGATGCGGATTTCCCATTCGCCCGCGGGAGTGAGGTCGCTCTCCACGATCTGATTGACCAGATGGATGGGCAGGAACTTGTTGTCTCCGGTCAACCGCACCCAGAATCTCCCTGACGCACCGGCCAGCACGGCGCCCGTGGCGTCCCCGCCCAGGTTGGCGAACTCCGCCCTCAGGCGGATCGGGATCGTCCCGTCAAGGCGGGATTCCCAGTACTCGATGGCGTACTCGAAAGCCTCGCGGCGTACCTCTCCGTAGGTTTGCGGTCCGCCGTTGTAGGGGGTGTTGTCATTGAAGCCGTAGCCTGACGGATCGGCGTAAGCAATTTCGATCTCCAGGGCGAAGGCGTTACCAGCCGTCAGGCCGATTGCCACCACGGCAGCCAGAATCAGGCGGAAGGGCGAGGCGCAGGCGTTCATTCCTCCACCCCCTTGACGGTCTCGCAGTGCACCGTCAGCGTTCCGTCCTCCCCGACCACTGCCACCGACCGTGTCTCAATGGAGTCCACCTCCACGATGCTGGCCACGACCCCCACCGCCTTGGTGGGGACCTCGACGGGCCTCACGGTCCGGGCGCGCTCGACGCTCAGCCCGCGCATCTGTCCCGGGGTGGGCGCAGTGGGCCGGCCTTCCTCGTCGAGGGTAATGACGCTTGCGGAGGGGCGGCCTGCCTGGTTTTCCGTCTCTGGTCCGGCAGCACCCGAGCACCCGGCACAGGTGGGGCAGCCTTCTCTGGTTTCGGTCTTTTCCGTCGCCGCCGGCTGTTTCTCGCCGCCCGGGCCGCTTACAAGGACGGCGCCGTAACCCGCTGCTCCGGCGAGCAGCATTCCGGCCAAGAGGGCGATGGTTCGCTTCATGACGGTCTCCTTTTTCCTATGGTGAGGTCATCCGGGAGGAAACCGCGGCGACCGGATCGCGCGCCTCCTCCAAGAGTGAGGGAAGCGAATCCCCCCGCACAGCCAGGCTCAAGCTTAAGTTGGTTCCGCGGGGGGCGTGCCGGGCGGGGCACAGGCGGCATGCGAACGGCCCTCCGGGCGCACGATGGCGGGTCCGAAGGGCCGTGGTTGCCAGTGTCTAGACAGGAGAGGTCAGCCCCCGGCCGGGACGTCCTCCTCCAGCGCTTCCTCCTCGATCAGCATGAACAGGATGTCGTCTATCACCCTGTCCACCTGCCCGGCCGTGGTGGTGTGCCCGTTGACGAGGAAGGAGAAGAGGAGCTTCTCGTCCCCTGCGGTGGTGAGATAGCCGGAGAGGGACCTCACGGAGCCGAGCGTGCCGGTCTTCCCGCGGATATTCTCCGCCCCCGGGGTGTTGCGGAAGCGGCTTGCGATCGTGCCCTCCACGCCGCCGATGGCCTGCGCCTCCCACCAAAGGTCCGCATGTTCGGTCTCCAGCATGCCACGGTAGATCGCCACCACAGCACGCGGGCTGAGATAGTTGAAGCGCGAGAGTCCCGACCCGTCGCGGAACCGCATGTTCTGCCGGTTGATGCCGAAACGCTCCATCTCGCGATAGACCACATCCGCGCCGGAGGAGACCGACCCGTGGCCGGTGTCTTTCCAGCCCATCGCCAGCAGCACGCTCTCGGCGTACATGTTCTGGCTCCGCTTCATCACGAGGTTCAGGATTTCCGTGAGCGGCGGCGAGTCATGGGCCGTGATCACGGGGAAGTCCTCCGGCTTGTGATCCCACCCCTCGATGTCGTCGCAGTCCACCGGCGCTCCGTGCACCTCGATGCCCTCCTCCTCAAGCGTTTCCTTGAGGACGGTCACGTAGTAGAGCGTCGGGTTGGTGATGGTGGCGGTGCGTTCGAAGGCATTGGAGCCGGCCACGACGCGCCCGTTGAGGTAAATCCTGTTGGTCGCCACCGGCCGGTTGAGCGACACGCTTGTTGAGCCCTCCTCGACGGCTTCAAGGTTGTTCACAAGCGTGTAGTATTCGCTCGGCATGTTGGGCACGAGGCGGACCGGCTCGCCGGGATTGTCGGGCGGGTGGATCATAATGTCCACGTAATTCTCGTTCACCTGCAGCGGCCCGTACTCGGCGTAGTACCAGGGGGTGACGCCATCAACGGGTGGCCATCCGGAGCCCGTGTGGCTGTCCTCCCAAGCGTTGTCGTCGCCGATCACGTCGCCCGTGATGCGCTCGATGCCCATTTCCTTCAGCAGGTGGGCCCATTGGCGGAAGACGTCGCGCGAATCGTCGTGGAAGCGCTCGTAGAGTGTGGGGTCCCCGTTGCCGAACACGACAAGATCGCCCTCGAGGGTGTTCCCGTTCACCTCGCCCGTGTGGCAAAGGTGTGTGGTGAAGGTGAAATCGGGACCCAGGGAGAGGAACGCCGCGGCCGTGGTGGGGACCTTCTGATTGGACGCGGGGATGAACATGCGCCGGCCGTTCTGCTCGTACCACACCTCGCCCGTGTCGAGTGATTCGATCAGGACACCCCAGTGTGCGTTGTTGATGCGCTCGTCGTCCAAGCGTTCGCGGATGCGCTCGATGAGTTCCGCGCGCGGGTGCGCCGGGTCGAGATATCCGTAAAGCTCGAGTTCCGGTGGTGCGCCGACAGGATGAACTGTCGCGGATTGCTCCGCGCGGAGGGCCTGACAGCCGCCCGTCAGCAGGAAGGCGGCGGAAAGTGCAAGAAAGGACAGCGATCTCATTTGTCCCGTTTCTCCTCTCGGGGATCTGAATATGCTGAGCCCAACTTTTGGACGGCAGACGGCGCGCCGCCGCAAGATGAAAGGGGCAGCGCTCCGCGCTGGGGGGTCACTCGCCCGGGAGGACGACCGGGTTCTCGAGCAGAGTAAGCGTCCCGGCCTCCGCGTCCAGTGCCGCAAGCGCGCCGACCGGCAGCGTGGCGTTGTCCTGCACATGGCCCACCGGGAAATTGAACACCACGGGGTAGTCCCGATGGGCGAAGTAATGCTCGAACACCTCGCGGTGGGTGAAGCTGCGGTCGGGATCCTCGGGGTCGGCGCGGGTGAAACGCCCGAGCACCACGCCCGCAACGCCGTCCAGCTTCCCGGCCATCTGGAAAGTGCTCAGCATGCGGTCCACGCGGTAGGGTGCCTCGTTCACGTCCTCCAGGAAGAGGATGCGGCCCTCTGTTTCGATCTCGTAGGGGGTTCCCATCAGCGCGTGGACCAGGGAGAGGTTCCCACCGATCAGCCGCCCGCTGGCCCGGCCGGGGGCGATGGTTTCGGTCGGAATGTCCGGCTCGCTCATGGGGATCGTCCAGCCGGGTGACTCCTGCGCATCCGGCGGGTAGCTGGTGGAGTCAATGGTCCGCCAGAAGGACTCCACCGCGAAGGGGCGTTCCTCCTCCACGCGGGCGAGGACCCACGAGGTGTTCGGGCTGTGGAAGGTCACCAGGCCCGTCTTCATATGGATGGCGCTGTGGAGCCCGGTGATGTCGCTCAGGCCGGTGAAGACCTTCGGGTTCTCGCGGATGACGTCGTAGTCCAGCTTGTCGAGGATGCGGGTGGTGCCGTATCCGCCGATGAGGGAGAAGATGGCGTCCACGTCCGGGTTGCGCCACGCCTCCATGAGCGCCTCGGCCCTCTCCTCGTCCGTTCCCGCCAGATACCCCCATTGGGTGGTGAGGTTCGGCGCCAGCACGACGTTGTAGCCATTCGCTTGCAGGCCCTCCTTCACGCGGGTGATCAGCTCCTCCCTCTGCGGGCGGGCGGGAGTGACGAGGGCGACTGTTCCCCCCGGCGAAAGGGCTGGCGGCATGATGACCTCGTCATGTGTGGCCGCCGCACCGTCCGGGAGGACGGCCGCCGGCAGGGCCAGAAGGAGCGGCAGAAGAAGTGACACGGACAGAGTGCGCATGCGTGTTCTCCGGAAATGCGGTTGGCGTGTGTGCCCTCCGAGGGGAGAAAAGCACCCTCGAAAACGCAAGCGGGTTTCGTGGAGCCCTGCGCGGAACTTATTCCCCGCACAGCAGGGCGCCACGATTCCTGAAGGGACGGGCTCCCCGGTGTCTGATGGGGAAGCCGCACCGGGCGCGATCGCAGCCAAAACCCTTGCGTGGGCTCCGGGGCTCTGATGCACTGTTGGCGTATGAGTCAGCCGGTGCGCCGGGTGACATGGGGAGAAGCAGGCCCCCAACTCCCGGGTGGGTGACGGTAGCCCCCCAACTTCCCTCGCGGAGCGCGTATGAAGGTCAAGGAAGTAGCTGAGCTTCTCCAAGTGGAGAAAGACGATGTCATCAAGGCCATCGAATCGAAACGCGAGGAGTTTTCCGCGCAGGGATTCAAGCTTGCCAAGCGCCTGACCGCGGCGAGCGCGCTGGACAATGCGCTGGCGGCCCAGATCGTTGCGGATTTCGACAAGATCCGCATCGAGCAAGAGCAGGCCGCCGAGCAGGCCGAGGAGCGCCGCCGCCGCGAAGAGGAAGAACGCCGGCGCGCAGCCGAGGAACTCGCACGCAAGCGCGAGGAGGAAGAACGCCGCCAGAAGGAAGAGGCGCGCCGCAGGAAAGCCGACGAGGAACTGGCACGCCGCCAAGCCGAACTGGCAAAGCGTGTGGCTCAGGAAAAGACCGCCGCTCAGGCGCCGGAGCAGCCCGCTCCCGCCGCACCCCAGGAAAGCCCCACCGCGCCTGCCTCCATACCCGCAACCCCCGTGCGAGACAAGCAGGAGCCCCCGCCACCTGCCGAGCAGCCGGCAAGGCCCGCCGCCCGCCACGCCGAGGCGGAACCGGCTGCGCAGCCCAAGCCTTCCACGCGTCCAAGGCGCGAAGCTCCCGCCGCCAAGTCAGGCGAAGCCGCTCCCGCCGACGTCACGGACCTGCGCGACTTCGTCGAGAAGGGTTTCACCACCGACCTCAAGGTCGAAAGGACCCCCGGCCGCTCCCGCCGTGCTCCCGGCAAGGGCAAGGGACCCGACCGGCCCGGCGACGCCCCCGGAGACAGGCCGCGCAAGCCCGGCAAGCCGACCGAAGCCGATGGCAGAAAGCGTATCCGGCCAACACAGATCATCAACCTCGACGCCCTCGGCCAGCGCCGCGGCCCGGGATTCAAGGGCCGCAAGCGCCCGCAGACCGGCAAGACCGCAGGCCGCCAGCAGCGCCAGACAGCCCCTGCCAAGCCACGCAGCATACGCCTCGCCGGCGACTTCACGGTGGGCGAATTCGCCGATAGGGCACACATCCCCGTGGCGCAGGTCATGGCCAAGCTCTTCGACAAGGGCCAGATGCTGACCATCAATCAGATTCTCGAGCCCGACCTGGCGGAGGAACTGGCCCTCGAATTCGACCTCGAAGTCGAAATTGTCCGCGAATCGGATGAGACGGACGTCGCCGCCTACGTCGAGCAGGAGGACCCCGAGGACAAGCTGCAGCCCCGTCCGCCGGTCGTCACCATCATGGGCCACGTGGACCACGGGAAGACCTCCCTGCTGGACCGCATCCGCCAGTCCGACGTGGTGGCGTCCGAGCACGGCGGCATCACGCAGCATATCGGTGCGTACCATGTGACCACGCCCAAGGGCGACATCGTATTCCTCGACACGCCCGGGCACGAAGCCTTCACGGAGATGCGCTCGCGCGGCGCCAACGTCACCGACCTCGTGGTCCTCGTCGTCGCCGCCAACGATGGCGTCATGCCCCAGACCGTGGAAGCGATCAACCACGCCAAGGCGGCCGGAGTTCCCATCCTCGTCGCCGTCAACAAGACCGACGTGGAGGGCGCCAATCCCGAACGCGTCCGCCAGGAACTGATGAAGTATGACCTCGTCCCCGAGAGCTACGGCGGCGACACGATCATGGTGGACGTCTCCGCCCAGACCGGCAAAGGGCTGGAGGACCTTCTCGAGTACATCACCCTGCAGACCGAGATTCTGGAGCTTCATGCCAATCCGGACCGGCCTGCCATCGGCACGGTCGTCGAATCCCACATAGATCCCCTGCGCGGCGCCGTCGCCACGATCCTCATCGAGAAGGGGACCCTGCGGATCGGGGATTACTTCCTGTGTGGGACCGAGTACGGGCGCATCCGCGCCATGCGGGACGACCGGGACAACCAGCTTGAGACGGCCGGCCCGGCCCGGCCCGTCGAGATCCTCGGCCTGCGCGGTAGCCCCATCGCCGGCGAACAGTTCGTCGTGACATCGAACGAAGCACAAGCACGGGAGATCGCCGAGAAGCGGATCAGCCGCCGCAAGACCCGCAAGGCACAAGTCAAGCAGCACGTCAGCCTCGACAACCTGGCCGATCGCGTCGCCGAAGGGCATTCCCTCCACCTCAACCTCATCGTAAAGGGCGACGTGCAGGGATCGGTCGAAGCGATCAGCAACGCCCTGCTGCGCATCAAGAGCGACAAGGTCACCCTGCGCATCCTCCACGGCGCCGTCGGTGCCGTCTCCCAGGCGGACGTGCAACTGGCCGAAGCCTCCGAGGCCATCATCCTCGCCTTCAACGTGGGCATTGACCCGAAGGCGCGGGACCTCGCCGAGGAAACCGGCGTGGACATCCGCAGCTACCAGGTCATCTACGCCCTGCTGGAGGACATCGAAAAGGCCATGATGGGTCTGCTCGAGCCGGTGTACGATGAGAAGGAGGAAGGCCGCGCCAAGGTCCTGCAGATCTTCAAGGTCTCAAAGGTCGGCACGGTGGCCGGATGTTTCGTGGAGGAAGGCACTGTCTCGATCAAGCACCGGGCCCGCCTCGTCCGGGACGGAGCGGTGATCTGGCGCGGAAAACTGCGCTCGCTCCGCCGTGTGAAGGACGACGTGAAGCAGGTGCTCTCCGGCGTGGAATGCGGCATCGGCCTCGAAGGATTCAACGACGTCAAACCGGACGACATCATTGAGACCTACTCGCTCGTCGAGCAGGAGGTCTCGCTTGTGAGCGCCGGCAGCAGTTCCTCCGGCGGGCAAGAGCTCTGAGAGCCCTCCCCCAATCGGTCCCGCGCGCGGCGAGCCTTGACAAACGCGGCCCGATTGGATGCTATTAACACGAGGATGAGGTGCGGCGAGCCCTCTGCGACGCAATGTTGCAATCCCTTGCCGGAAGAGATTCCTGGCTTGGGTCCAGGGGCTACGGCACCTCATCCTTGCTTTTGTCCCACCCCGTCCCTCTACATCCCGTTCCATGACATCATATGACGCCGGTTGGCGGCGATGAACCTCCGCCAACTGATTCCCCACCTGCGCATTCCAGACGCCCCGCTGCTCCTCCTTGTGGGGGTGTACTTCGCCCTTCTGCTGCTGCGGGCGGCCGCCTGGCCCGGTGGCGGATCGGACGAGCCGCTCTACTACGCCCAGACCGTGGCCCCCATCTGGGATGGATCGCTCGATTTCTCGCGGACCCTGCTCGAATCGCGCGGAGATTACGAAACCCGCATCGGCCGCGTCTTTCTCCTCTTCAGCGACAGGGGTCTGGACGTTCCCTTCTCCATCGGCCCGAGCCTCGTCATGTCCCCGCTGCTCCTCTTCGGGCAGGCGCTCGACGCGATCACCGTGGGCCGGCTTGGTGATCACGACCGCTACACGTACCTTTACCGTTTCTTCGCAAGTGCGGCGTGCTGGACTGCCGTCCTGCTCGGCCTGATCGCCGCCTGGTCGGTGGCCCGCCGCTGGACCACGCAGTGGCGCGCCACGGCCCTCTGCCTGCTACTCTTCCTCGGCACAAACCTCTCCTACTATACGTGGGACTCACCGCTGATGTCCCACGGATTCTCCTTCGCTGCGGTGGCCTTCGTAGTGCTGACGTCGTTGCGTTATGCGGAGTCTCCCGGCCTCTGGCGGGCCCTGATGGCGGGGGCGATGGTGGGGTTGGCGTTTCTGATGCGCTGGCAGGACCTGCTGGCGGCGGTCTTCCCGCTCACGGCCTGGTTCGTGGTGATACGCCGTCACGGCATCACGCAGGGACGTTTCGTGGAACTTGCGGCAGCGGGGGCGGCGGCCTTCCTCTTCGCTCTGCCCCAGTTTGCCCTGTGGAAGGCCGTATTCGGCTCGTGGATCACCATCCCGCAGGGGAGTGGTTTCTTCGTGTGGGAGTGGGCGCGGTTGCACCGCGTTCTTTTTAGCCCGTTGAACGGCTGGATTTTCACGCATCCGATCGTCATGGCGCCGCTCGTGGCGCTCGGGTTCTGCATCCGTAAGCGCCAGCCTTGGGCGGTGCCGGCGCTCCTCGTGGTGTTGCTCTTCGTCGTCATGAACTCCCTGCCCGGGGACTGGTGGGCTGGTGGTGGTTTCGGCAACCGGCGGTTCGTCGGGCTTTACGCGGTTCTGCTTATTCCGGCCGCGCAGGTCTCCGCATATCTCTCGCGGCGGGTGTTTGCCACTGTCTGCGCGGCGGGTGGTGTGCTGGTCTGGCTGAATATGCGGGAGCTGTTCCGTGCTTCTTGGGAGCCGCTCTACTACCCGAGCGTTCCGGGCCGCACCCTTTACTGGGATTTCGGAAACTGGGACGTGCTGGGCTGGCGCTGGTTCCTTCCGGGACGGTGGTTCACCTCGGACCTGTTTGCCCATCCGGCCGCCGTGGACGGGCCGGTCACGGTCATTGTCCTCTTCGCGATCGGGACTCTTGGGTCCGTCCTGCTTGCGCTTGCGATTCACCGGCTCTTCCGCACCGCGGCCCTTGGTGGTGTCGTCATGGGCGTGACCGTCCTCTACCTCCTTGCGTGGAGCGGCATCCTTCTTCTGCTCGGATTCCCGCAGAAGGAGGAGCGCCTCCAGTGGATGTCAGACATGCGGGAGCACCATGCGGTGGGCCGGCATGATCTGATCGCCGCGGACGCTCTGGCCCGCTACGATGCCGGGGAGGAATTGTTGCGTGGCCTGCAGGAGCTCATGGTCTTGCGCGGATTGCTCGCGGAGGGACGCCTCGGCGACGCGGACTCAGAATCCAAGGAGCTGGAGTCCCGCTTTCCGCGCGCCACCCTCGACGTCTGGACGCGCTACGCGCCGCGTCACTCGCCCGAACGCAATCACTGGATTGGCCGTTCCCTGGAACCCAGGGACCCCCCACCGGAGAGCCTTCATGCCCTCTTTCTCGAGGCCAGCCTCGAAGCCCGCACCGAATTCGCCAGGGAGCTGCGCAGGCGCTTGGCCGGACCGCGCTGGCGCCAGAACTGGTACCGCGTGCAGAAGGAAACGCTCGGAGGCATGAGCACCTCGCGCGTCCGCGACGCACTCGGTCCCGCTCTGCGGTCGAACCCCCTGCACCTGCCCACCCGGCTGGAAGCCATGGAAATCGAGCGCAACGACTACCGCGCATTCAGTGAACACCACGCCGCGGTGGATTCCATCACCGCCCGAAGCCGCGATTTCCTGGAGTTCCTCAGCTCGGACAAGGACGCCTACGCGCCCGTCATCACGAACATGCTCCCCGCGCAGGCATGGTTCCGCCTGCGGCCGTTGCTCATCTACGGGCGTATCGCGCAAGCCCGCGAGGAACTGGAGTTCCTAGAATCACTCGGCTTCCACGAGGACGCCGTGGCTTTCTGGGACGAGGAAATCCGCACCCGCGAAGCCGCCCTGCTCAACCGCGGCGGCAACGAGTGGGAGATGCTGGAGGAATGGGAGGGACTTGTTGCCCCGGAAAGGCCCGAAGGCGCCCGCTCCGCGCAGTCACCCCAGTTTTTCCAACGCACCGAAGGCTGGGGAGTGCTGGAGATGGGCGATGACGGTGTACCCTGGCGATGGACCCATTCCGAAATCGCCACCATCGAACTGGACCGGCCCCTGCTCGAAGGGAGCTACACCCTTCACCTTCGTGGCTTCCGCTTCTTCGATGCGCCGGAGGACCAGCTCCTCAAGGTGGAGCTCTATGGGGAGGACACCCGCACCGTAACCGAATCACCACGCGGTTTCTTCACCCTCGAACTCCCGCTGGAAGTGCCGGACTGGCTAACATTCCCCGTATTGCGGCTGCATCAGCCGCTCGAGCAGGTCTCGGACTACTACGAGGATTCAACCGACACACGCCGCGTCGGGCTGTTGCTCTATCAGGTTTGGGTTACGGAGGAATAGCCCGCGTCCCTGAGGGTCCCGGCCTCAGAGCAGCCCGCGCGCCGGACTGCGCGACGGACCCTTCTCCTGACGGGTAATGATCCGGAAAACTTCTTCAGCGGGCTCGTGAACGACAATCATCTGCGCTTCGCCCGCGGCGGCAAGGGCGGAGTCCGAGGACATGTAGATCAGCGTCCCCTCTCCGCTCGGATTGGCCAGAAAGCGGGTCACGTGCGCCGGGTTGAGATAGACGTCGGCACCGGAGTCGTTGTCCGTCAGTTTGAGAAACATAGGGTTATCCCCTTTGCTGGGAGCACTGTGGGGAGGCTCGGCCACCGTGCGCCAGACAATCAAGGGAAACCTGCCGGGGTTTTCCGGCCCGGACACCTTGTTCTGCGCTGTCAGAGTCAACCCGGCACGGGGTGCGCCGGAATGGCTCACTCCCGGCCGTCCAGTTGCCCCCGCAGCCGGCGGAGCTGGCCCTTCAGGGACTGGTCGTCCTCCATGTCCTCCTCTCCAGTGGAGAGCTTCCCTGCGGGGGAGGCAGGCCCGAAGGTCATCGGCCCCACCTTGGCATTGCGGATGGGACAGATGTCGCCGGGTTCCAGCTCGCAGGCCGGGACGGTGGGCAGCTCGAGGAGCAGCAGCTCGCGCAGCGCCTCGGCCGGATACACCATCTCCCCGTCGAACCAGTACACCGGGTCCTCGTGCAGCTCGGGGTAGGCGACGGGGTCGAGGAGGCGCTCGTCCGTCATGAACGCGACGTTGACGTCTGCGCGCAGCGTCAGCCGCAGGCTCTCCAGGCAGCGGGCGCAGGGTGCCGCGGCCACCGTCTGGATGTCTCCGGTGAGCAGCACCGTGTCCGAACCGACCATCTGGGCCTTGATGGTGCCGCGCACCAGATCGTCGAACCGGTACTCCGGATCATTCTGGAGGTCGAAAACCTTCGGGTCCTCCGCCAGCACATACTCCATCGGGCCGTGGCGCAGCCGCTCGGCTTCGATCTTGAATCCTGTCAGGGTGGGCTTCATGGCGGGAGACCTCCTCGCAAAAGGGAGATAGGGAGGCTGAAGGGAACGGGTCTGCATCCCTGCGGGGACGTGCGACCGTACACTTGCCCGACTCTCGGGCCGTTCCCTTGCCCGGTCAAGGAAAGGCGGGACGCAAAGAAAAAGCCCACCCCCGGCCTCTCCGGCTCTCCTCCGTATTCCCGCCCTGACGGCGGGCTCCCTGACACCCCCGGGCCGGGCCGCAGAATTGGCCCGAATCAGGTTGATTCCAGCCGGAAACTGGCCGACTTATTGTTGGACAGAAGGCCGGGGCGGCATAGGCTTTCCAACAGGGCCGCATTGAGTGCGGCAGCGCCCCCCTTCCCACGGTGCAAGCGTCACCGACCCTCTTGTGCCGCAGAGACATCACACTCCGCCCGCGCGGACGAAGGACCGGCAAGCAATGAAACTCGGACACAGCCTTGCGGCAATTCTCTTCACCTTGGTGGCCCTCCTGGCCGCCACACCGGCCGCAGCCATCTCCTTCAACCCGGAAAGTGTCGAGATGGACACCGGGGTCCTCCCCGGCTCCGGCAAGCACGCCGTCTTCGCCCAGCGATGGGGAGGGGACGCCGGCCGGCTCCACGCCGTCTATCTCAAGCGCGACGCCAGCAACAACACGCGCGTGTATTACACCCGCGAAACGGCCCCCGGCTCGAGCACCTTCATTGACGGTATCCCCGTCAGCCCCGTGGGTCCGGCCACTCCCGCCGCCCCCGATGTCTTTGTGGACCGTGCCGGCAACGCCCACATTACATGGATCGGCGGCTGGACCCGGCAGGGACAAACGGTGGATGGTGTCTTCTACGCCCGGGTCAGCGGCACCAACGTGCTCGGCGCCCGCCGCGTCTCCCCGGATGCGATTACGTTTGCCGCTTTCCCGAAGATCGCCGCCGTGCGCCTTCACGGCGAGAGCAACCCGCGCCCCTATATTGCCTTCGTCGGCAATCACACCGCCACCACCCGCAACGACACGGAGGTCCACCTGCTGACCGGCCCGCAGGGTGGCGGCACAAGCGGCACCTTCTCCCGCGTCAATCTGACGAACGAGACTGCCACGGGGCACATCAATCTCACTTTCGACCTGACGGAGAGTTTCCCCCCCAGCGCCGGCGCCCTGCCCCGTGCCCAAGGGGCCATCGTGTACGAGCGAAACAACCAGCTCTACGCCATTCTCTCCGAAGGCGGCACCCCCACCAGCATCATCTTCGGCGCCCCGCGCCAGCTCACCACCGAAGGGCAGGGAGGTATCTTCCCGGCCCTGAAGGTGCAGAGTGTCTTTGGATTGCCGAATGGATTCGTCGGTCATGTGGCTTTCCGGCGCGTCACGCAGGGCAGTCCCGGACCCATCACCTACATGCAGTTTCACCTCCGGCCTGACGGTCAGTTCCGAACGGAAACCGTCAGCTCCGTCGTGACCACCACCTCACCGGAGCGGCCCTCCATCACCGTGGAGAGGGACACCGTGGTGGCCGACCGTTACGGGAAGCGGGTGACGGTCGGGGCGCTCGATCTTCTGGGGAATATTCTCCGCCTCGGGCGCAACACGGGCGGTCTCTCCCCCGAGTTCAATCTCGGCTCGCCCGGCACGCCACGCCCCATCTCGCCCTTCACGGACCAGGGCACGAGGACCTTTACCCCAGGGCTCATCGCCTTGGAGGGACCGAAGTTCCTCGCCAATACCGAGGCCGGAACGCCGCGCGTGCGCACCGTCTATCAGCGCGATGACATGCTCCGCGTCCTCAACGAATCCGGCCTGCCCGAGCCCACACCCACACCGGCACCCACGCCCACACCCACTCCAACCCCAACTCCGACGCCAACGCCGCCACCCACGCCAACACCGACACCCACGCCGACGCCCACCCCGACTCCAACACCGACACCCACCCCCACGCCGGAGCCAACGCCCACGCCGACTCCGACACCAACACCCCGTCCACCCACTCCGACGCCTACTCCAACCCCAACACCCACGCCGACTCCCTCACCCACGCCTTTCCCGACTCCGGGTCCGACGCCCACTCCGGACCCGACGTTGACACCACCGCCGGACTTCGTCCCCCGCGTGGAAATAATAGACACCCTCCTTGGCATCCGGCCGCTCCCCATTGACGAGCGCTTCTTCATGGGCGACCGGAACGACGACGGTGTCTGGGACGCCGCGGACATTTTCCTTCCGTCGCAGTAAGGGCGGGCCCCGGAACCGCCCGTGGAATATCTCCTTCCGGGACACCTTTTCGAGGGGCTCGCCACCGGCTGGCTCCTCCTCCTTCTTGCCGTGGCTGTGCTGGCCGTCGCGAAGGGTGCGGACTGGCTGGTGGGCGGCGCGGTGGCGTTCTCCCAGCGCGCGGGCATTCCGAAAATCATCGTTGGCGCCACGGTCGTCAGCATTGGCACCACCACGCCCGAAGCGGCCGTCTCCGTCATGTCTGCATGGCGCGGATTCCCGGACCTGGCGCTCGGGAATTCAGTCGGCAGCATCATCTGCGACACGGGGCTGATCTTCGGCCTGGCGCTGGTCCTGACGCGCATCCCGGCGGACCGGTTCGTGCTCAACCGGCACGGCTGGATTCAGTTCGGCGCGGGGGTGTTGCTCGTCGTGGTGTCGCTACTCTTCCGCGGGGCAGAGGGCGAACGCATCATCCCCCGGTTTATCGGATTCACCTTTCTGGCATTGCTGGCAGGCTATATTATTGTATCCCTCCACTGGGCGCGGCAGCACAAAGGAGCCTTGGAGGAACTCGAGGCGGAAGCCGCGGCCGCCCATGCCCCCGGCTCGCCGTGGAAGGCGCTCGGGCTGCTGGCGCTCGGGATCATCCTCGTGGTGTTGGCGAGCCACATCATGATCCAGTGCGTGCGCGTTCTGGCGGAGCGCTGGGGCGTGCCGCCGTCCCTGCTGGCGGCGACGCTCATTGCCTTCGGCACGTCGCTCCCGGAGCTGGTGACGGCCCTCGCTGCCATCGCCCGCGGGCAGCCGGCGCTCCTCGTCGGCAACATCATCGGAGCGGACATCCTGAACGTGCTCTTCGTCACGGGTGCCGCGGCCACGGCCGCCCCGCTTGCGGTGGACGGGTTGTTCCTTTCCCTGCACTTCCCGGTGATGATCGGAGTGCTGTTGGTTTTCCGCGTGGCGGTGTATTTCGCGAAGGACACCTTCCCCCGCTGGCCGGGAGTGCTGCTGCTGCTGATCTACGCTGGCTACATCGCGCAGAACGTCCTGCTGAGGGAGTAGCGGGGAGGGCGCGGGGAGTGCGGTAAAGCCTTTTACCGGGGGGGATTTTTCGTTCATCACACCCATGGTCTGGTTGACAAATGCCTCCGCGCGGGGTGGCCTTATCCCGAGTTTTTAGGGGGAAACTGAGTGCCATGTGGAGTCGAGGGGCGCAGCGGGATGGGGCGCTGACACTGCTGGAATTGCTGATCGTGGTGGCCGCGCTCGGGATACTGGCCACCTTGGCGGCGGTCCACTACTCCCGCTCCCTTGTGGCCTCGCAGGTTGCCCGGGTGGAGTCCGACTTGCGCACCTTGGAGGTGGGGATCCAAAGCTACATTGCCGACCATAACAGGGTGCCGCGCATGGCGCACTTTGATTTTTACGGCGACCCCGAGTTCGACCGTATCCAAGGCGAGTTCGTCCGTGGCGTGCTCAGCCGCTCACTCTCCACACCGGTGGCGTACGTCACCCAACCCCACATGATGGACCCGTTCATGAAGCGGAATACGGGGGCACCATTGGACGAACGACTCTACACCTACCACGACATGGAAGCCTATATCGAATACAATCCGGACTCCTCGTTCTGGCCGCTGGCCCGGCAGTTTTACGGGCGGTGGCGGCTGGGCTCCGTGGGACCCAGCCAGACGT
>SLOM01000178.1 GCA_007132505.1 Candidatus Sumerlaeota bacterium | reverse complement strand
TGCGCGACGCCGAGCGCGACCGCATCTACGAGGACTACAAGGACAAGGTGGGCCAGGTGGTCACCGGCATCGTGCAGCGCTACGAGCGGCGGGATGTGATCGTGGCGCTCGGGCGCGTGGAGTGCCTGCTCCCCCACCAGGAAATGCCGATGACGCCGATGAAGCGGCGCCTGCGCTATGGCGACCGCATCCGGTGCCTGATCGTGGACGTGCGGCGCGTGCCAAAGGGCCCGCAGATCATCCTCTCCCGCACGCGGTCGGACCTCGTGAAGCAGCTCTTTGCGACCGAGGTGCCTGAGATCAGCGACGGAACGGTGCGCATCGTCGAGATCGCCCGCGAGCCGGGCATCCGCACGAAAGTGGCCGTCAACTCCTCCGACCCCAACGTGGACCCGGTCGGCGCCTGCGTCGGCATCAAGGGCCAGCGCGTGCAGGTGATCGTCAAGGAGCTGAACGACGAGAAGATAGACATCGTCCCCTACTCGCCGATCCCGGAGAACTTCATCTCCTCCTCGCTGAACCCCGAGCCGGGCGACATCGTGAACATCCGGCTGGAGCCGGTGGAGAAGCGCGCCGAGGTGACGGTGCGGCCCGGCAGCCTTTCCCGGGCCATCGGAAAGCGCGGGCAGAACGCCAAGCTGGCCGCCAAGCTCACCGGCTGGAAGATAGACATCAAGGAGCAGGAGGAGGCCGAGACCCTGGCCCGCATCCGCGAGCTCAACCGCCGCTACATGCAGGACTTCCTCTCACAGATCAGCGGCCTGTCGGAGTTCCGCCAGGAGGCGCTGCTGCGCTCGACCGAGTTCGACTCCGTGGAGCGGCTCTCCAAGACGGACCCGGAGCGGCTCCTCAGCTTCACGGACAACGACCGCGAGCTGGCCGAACAGATCGTCGAGGGCGCGAAGGACTTCCTCGAAGGACTCGAGGAGATGAGCGCCCAGGAGCCGGCCCTGAACCTCTCCGAGGAGGACAAGAAGTACCTCCGCAAGGCCGAGGAGATGATGGCCAGGCTGTCCGGCCGGACGGTGAGCGTGACACCTGAGGACGTGGTCGAGCCCGAAAGCCCCGGCGACATGGAAGACGCGGCGGCCGAGGAGGGAGAGTCCGCACCCGCCGCACCGCCGGAAGAAGAGAAGGCGCCCGAATAGTCTGGAGCAGTTATGCGCCAGGATGAACCAAGCGCGGAAGCCATGCGCCAGCGGCTCGAAGAGCTGTGGGCCCGGGGACAGCACCGTGAGGCCATCGAGATGGGGGAGCGGCTCACCCGCCAGTTCCCCGGCGATCCGGCCTGGCACGAGACCCTCGCGGTGCTCCGGGTGCACTACGCCCGGGAGGCGCCCCCGGAGGATGATCAGCTCGGTCCGGCGCTCCGATCGCTCGAACGGGCCCTGGAACTCGACCCCGAGCGCATCAGCTCGCTTGAAATCATGGCGAACCTGCAGGTCCTTCTTGGGCATCAGCTCGAGAAGGGCCTCGTGTTTTCGCAGGCGCTGCGCAATTTCCTGAAACTCGAACAGTTGGCTCCGGCGGCCGGGGAGGAGGTCCTCTCCAAGTGGAGAGTGGAGGCCGCCCGGGCGGCTTTCCTCGCCGCAAGGCACTCCGGCGACGTCCGGCCTGACTACGAGCTGGCCCTGAACCTATACTCCCGGTTGGACGGCGAGCGCCACGAGCCCACGGACTGGTTCTTCCGGGGGCTGGCCGCTCTCGAGACCGCCCGCCAGAAGCGCGACGACCAGCAGCTCCACCGTCAGGCCGCCGCCTGCTTCCTGCGGACACTTGAAACGGGTGAGTTTACACTTGAGGCGACCTACTTTGCGGCCGACGCTCTCGTCTCGCTCGAAGACCCCACCGGGCACGAGTTTCAGCATGCCGTCGAACTGGTTCAGAAACTTCTCGACTCCCCCTCCCGTGATTTCCTCGTGACATCGCTGCGGAAAAGGCTGGAGTTACGCGCGAATCTGCTTGGCAGGGAACTGCCCCCACTCGAAGAGGAATGAACCACCGGAGCCTCCCATGATCCTGGTTGTTGATAACTACGATTCGTTCACCTATAACCTCGTCCAGTACCTTGGGGAACTGGGGGCACGCGTGGAAGTGCTCCGCAACGATGAGGCGACGGCGGAGGCGGTGCGGTCGCTCGACCCGCAGGGAATCGTGATCAGCCCGGGACCGTGCACCCCCAAGGAGGCGGGTGAATCCTGCAGCGTCGTGCAGGCGTTTCACCGGAGCGTGCCGATGCTCGGCGTCTGCCTGGGGCATCAGTGCATCGGAGCGGAGTTGGGTGGAAAGGTGGTCCGCGCGCCAAAGCTGATGCACGGCAAGACCTCGCGAATCGAGCACGACGGGACGGGCATCTTCGAGGGCCTGCCCTCGCCCTTTGTCGCGACGCGGTATCATTCGCTCATCCTGGAAGATGAGAGCCTTCCCGCGTGCCTGCGGGTGACCGCCCGCAGCGAAGACGGCATCATCATGGGGGTGCAGCACACGGAAGCGCCCCTTTTTGGTCTTCAGTTCCACCCCGAATCCATCCTGACGGGTGAGGGGAAGCAGCTCCTCGGCAATTTCCTTCGCGTGACGGAGAGGGCGATCCGGTGAGCACGATTCGTCCTGCCAGGACGGCGCTGTACGTGTTGGCAGCGAGCGCCTCCCCGGCGGCGCTGGTGATCCGCCGTGGCCCGTCCAAGTGGTGGCATTTCCTGCTCTGGAACCGTGACACAGGGATGGTGGAACCCGGCTCGTGGTTTCACGGCATGGTGTACCCGGCGGAGTGCGACATCTCCCCGCGGGGTGATTTTTTTGTTTTTCTCGCGCTTCGGGGATGCGGAGCCCCTCCCGCCTGGACGGCAATCTGCCGCCCGCCTTTCGTGCGCGCCGTGGCCTTCTGGCCACAGGATTGCGCCCGCTACGGGGGCGGGTATTTCGACGAGCGGCTGCCGGTCGTCTGGCTGAATATTCCGGCCGACACCATTACGCCCCACCTGTCCGAAAGACTCCCGATCGAGTTCGGCTATCAGGAGGAGCGGGGACAGTTTTTCGGCTCGCTGACCGAACGGCTCCGCCGCGCTGGATGGAAACCCGAGAAGAAGGGTGCGTCCGGCCGATGGGTCCTGCCGTCCCCCGACAGGAAATGGGAGCTTCTCCTTGAGTTCCCCGCCACCGCCGGCTCTCCCCAGCCGGATCCTGCCGCCCCCGGCCATGCAGGCGGGGGAGAGTATGCGGTGCGCCAGCGCGGAGATACCGCACCGCATGCCGCGCTGGCGGGTACGGAATGGGCCGGATGGAACAGCAAGAACCTACTCAGCCTGGCCGGAGAGGGCACCCTTCGGACAGCCCGGCCGGGGAATCCGCAGGAGTCATTGACGGCGCTGGACCTCAGAGCCCTTCAGCCCGGCAGCAGCCGGCAACTGCCGAGGCGCTCCCCCGCCGCCCGGGTCCCTCATCCATGAAGACCGGGCAGTGGCGGCCCCTGCTCCTCCTGGCGGCCCTCCTTCTTGGCCTCCAGACGGGCTGTGCCCGGAGCGGGACGACTCCCTTCGTCTATTATCACGGGTCTCCTTGGGCGGAGGGCACCATCAACGGGACGCGGGGCGTGTTCCTGCTCGACACGGGCG
>SLOM01000284.1 GCA_007132505.1 Candidatus Sumerlaeota bacterium | reverse complement strand
GTGCAGCGGGTAAGGCCATTGTTCTCCGGGTTGCCGTCGCGGCCGTTCGTCATGATGCGGGAGATGCCTCTCCGGGTGTTGTCCTGCCCTGCTTTGCCTCCAGCTGGCGGAGGAATGTCTTCCCCGGATCGGTGATCTTGTCGCTGTAGCGCGGGTCATGGAGATGGCAGGCCACCTCGACACCGGGCGCCACCTCGCGCAGCGGCGGATCCATCTTGTCGCACGGCTCGAAGCGGCAGGGGCAGCGTGGATGGAAGTGGCACCCGGTGGGCGGGTTGACCGGGGAGGGCACATCCCCCTCCAGCACGATGCGCTTGCGGCGCTTGCCCTTCTCGATCTCGGGAACGGCGCTCAGCAGGGCTTGGGTGTAGGGGTGGTGGGCAGTGTCCAGGACCGAATCTGTCGGGCCGATCTCCACGATGCGGCCAAGGTACATCACCGCCACCCGGTGGCAAAGGTGCCCCACCACGGAAAGGTCGTGGCTGATCAGCAGGTAGGCCAGACCCATCCGGTCCCGCAGATCCTCCATCAGATTGATCACCTGCGCTTGGATGGATACGTCGAGTGCGGAAACCGGCTCGTCCGCCACGATGATCTCCGGCTCGACCGCCAAGGCGCGCGCGATCCCGATGCGCTGACGCTGGCCGCCAGAGAACTCATGTGGGAAGCGCTTCTCCGCTTCGGGCCCAAGCCCGACCTGGTCGAGCAGTTCGCGCACCCGCGCCCGCCGCTCCGCCCAGCTACGCGTCAGCCGGTGGATGATCAGCGGCTCCTCCACGATGGATCCAACGGTCATCCGCGGGTTCAGCGAGCTGAACGGGTCCTGGAAGATCATCTGGATTTTGCGGCGGTAGGGGAGCCAGCGCCGGTTGGGCAGCACGGCCAGATTCGGCGAATTGCCGATCCGGACCTCGCCCTCGGTGGGCTCGAGAAGCTTCAGCAGCAGCCGGCCCGTCGTGGTCTTGCCACAACCCGACTCACCCACAAGGCCCAGCGTCTCGCCCCGCTCGATGTGGAAGTTTACCCCGTCCACCGCCTTCACCTGTCCCACAACGCGGGAAAACAGGCCCTTCTTCATGGGGAACCACTTCTTCAGGCCCCTCACGCGGAGGAGAGGTTCCGCTTCGGCGGCGGAGCCGGGCCGGGGCTGGGCTTCGGGTTGGAGTTCCGTCGTTGTCATTGCTTCCTTGGGCCTGTCGGCACGGACGCACCCATGAGGCACTCAGGCTCGGGGGACGGTGTGGAAATGGCTCTGCCGTGTCAAAAGTTAATCGCCTCCCGCCACACGGCACACAAAGACGCCACCGAGTGAATCAAACGCCACGTCCTGCAGCAGCGCCGCGCGAAGCGCCTCGAATTCCCGCCACTCGGCGGTGGAGAAGCGCGGACGGAAGGCCTGCGCCTCGTACATGGAAAGCTCGGCCTGATTGTAAAGAACGTATCGGATCCCGCGGTCCCGCCAGCTCTGGAGCAGCGCCTCTGCCGATCCCGCAGCGCGCAACTCCACCAGCACAAGCGGGGTGTCGAACCAATCGCTCGCCAGCGGCCGGAACGTCCGGGCGTGACCGGCCCGGTGCTCGCCCACATAGAAAACCGGCTCATCCGGCTCCGTGTTCTCGTTCAGCCACTGCACCGCCGGGTAGGCGTTGAACCGCCGCGTGATGAAGTCCTCCGGCGCCTCCAGCCCCAGAGCCACCTGATTCACCGGCGTGTGAATCGTCCGGTAGACCGGTGCCCAGAGCCCTCCGGCAATGCCCACCAGGAGCAGCCACCACGCGAGATCCTTCATCAGCCGGGGAGAGCTGCTGCAAAGCCACACCAGCATGGCCACCCCAAGCGCCGTCAGCAGCACAAGGTGCGGAATCAGGAAACGCACGCTCTGGTAGGTGACGAACCATGTCAGCAGCCCCCACAGGAAGATGGCAAAGACCACCAGCGGGAAGCTCCCTGCCTCGCCAGCCCTTGGCACGAGCCCCCGGCGGCGCAGCAAGACCACCACGCCCACCGCGGCCGGCACCAGCAAACCGAGCCAGCCGGGGCCGGGGTTGTGCTCCTCGAAGCGGGGCCAGTGTGCCAGCAGGTTCACTGGCAGAAGCAGCAACGCCGGCAGATCCTTTCCCATGCCGCGGAGCGCCGCCAGACCCTCGTAGGTGCGCTGGTTGAATTCGCTCCATTCCGGCCCGCCGAACACGCCCCACGCCACCGGGTACACCGGGTTGCCGTGGAAGTGCAGGCTCTTCACGAGCCATGGCCCGAGGACAAGCAACCCTGCCGCGGAAAAGGCCAGCAGATTCTGGAGCCCGCCCGGTTGGCGCATCTGCCGCAGGACCGCGTAGGCACCCACGGCAATCGCGAGTGGCAAGATGCTAAGCTTGACAGCAGCGGATGCGCTCAGAAGCAGTCCCGCCAGCACCCAGCGCCAGTCGCGGGAGGCATGTCCGTCGAGCGCACCGGGTCCGATCACGCGCAGCGCCGCGACAAGAAAGGCCGCCGACGCAACGTCCACGAATGGCCAAGCCCCCAGGATCGCCACCACCGGGATGCCCACCACCAGAGGGGGGGTCAGGGAGGAAATCAGGCCGCGGTCATCCAGTACGCCCGGCCCCGACGCTTTGCCGGGTAGGTGGTGGAAAATCTGCCGAGCCAGCCCGGCTGCAAGGACCGTCAAGGCAGCAAGGTTGAAAGCCTGCATGAGCTGAAACACGCGCCCCAGATCCATCACGCCGGTCAGCGAGGCCACCAGCAGGCCCGACATCGCAGGCAGGTTGCTGTTTGCATTGTAGGGCAGGTTGACGAATTGCCCGGCGCGGAGCCACTCCCGTGGTGCCACGAGGTGGTACCGCAGGCCGTCGCTCTCCACCGCTGGAGCCAATGCCGCCAGAATCACAAAGCCCAAGAACACCATGGCGGCGATCCGCCCGGCACGGAGCGCCGGATGGGACACTCCCTGTGCGTCGCGCCTCCGGCCATCGGTTCGGAATCGCTCGTAAGCGGCGCGGATGCTCTCGCGCTCCCGTCTCCAGATCAGGACGCAGACAAGCGCCAGCGGAGTGAGCCCCACCACCGGCCCGATGACGAAGAATCCCACCCAGCCCGCCAGCAGGCCAAGGGCGCCTTGGGCCAGGAGGAAGCCCAGGGCAAAGACCTCCAGCCCGCTCAGCCCGGGGCCGGGAAACGACTCGTCAGAGCCCCTCAGAAGCTGCCGGACCGTCATGCCTCCGGCAAAGGCCAGCATCCCGCAAATCATCGCCGAAACAGCCAAGGCCCGGACCCCCTCCACCGGGAAGCCTCCCCCAGTCATGTATCCAAAGCCCCGCCACGTTACATGCCAGCCAAACACGACCCAGGCCAGCGCCGACAGCGGCAACCACAGGAGCAGCAGCCGGGCGGCAAGCGGAGCGCTTTCCCGATCGTTCATGAAGGCCAGAGGGGGGAGCGTGTTTCCCTGCAGGTCAAGCGTTTCGGGTTGCCAGACCGGGACCAGCGTCCCAGCGTTTAGTGGCAGGGACGGCATTCCGCAACCCCATCGCCTCCGGCGCTCGCTTATGCTTTGGATACTGTCCGCGATTCTTCTGCTCGGCTTGGCCGCCACCGCCTACCTCTACTGGCGCGAGGCAAAGGTCACGGCGCAGCTCGGCACCGAGCTGACGGTGCTCCGTCGCGAGGAGCAGGCGCTCTTCGACTTCCTCAACCAGTTCGGCGAGACCATGACCCGGGGCTCGGATACAGGCCCGGCCATGGACCTGATTGTGTCCTTCGCGCAGGAGGCGACCACTGCAGACGCGGCTGGCCTCTTCGTGCGCGAGAAGGACGGGCGAACCCTGCGGGCGCGCGTCGTCTCCGGCCTCTTCCCACCCTTCCACCGCATCACCAGCGACCGCCTCTTCTCCAAGCGCAAGTTCGTGGCGGAAATGGTGAAGCGTGAGATCATCGAGCTGGGCGATGGCGTCATCGGCCAGGTAGCCCTCACCGGCCGGCCGCTGCTCATTACCAACGCGGAGAACGACCACCGCGTTCCGAAATCCGAAATCAGCGGCCTCGTCACCCGGGACGTGCTGGCCGTGCCGCTCAATGTGCGGGAGGAGAACCTCGGCGTCCTCGTCCTCGTCAACAAACGCGAGGACCCACCCTTCACCACGGCCGACCAGAGCCTCATCACGGCCGTGGCCCGGCAGGCGTCCGTGACGCTGGATCTCATCCGCCTGCACAAGCTCGAGGCCGAGCAGCAGCGCCTCGAGCAGGAGCTGGAACTCGCGCGCACCTTCCAGTCCCTCCTGCTGCCAAGACGCGTGCCGGACTACCAAAACATCCGGCTGGCCGGCTTGTACCGTCCCGCGCTCGAAATGGGCGGGGACTACTACGACTACATCCCAATAGACGACCGCTACCTCGGCATTGCGGTGGGGGATGTCTCCGGGAAAGGGGTCCCCGGCGCCCTGATCATGGCAGCGGTGCGGGCGGCCCTGCGCGCGGAAGCCCGTCTCTCCCTCTCCCCGCGGGAGGTCCTCCAGCGCGTCAACAGGGTGGCCATGGAGGACACCAAGGAGAGCGTCTTCATCACGATGACCTACGGTGTGCTGGACAGCCAGACCGGGATTTTCCGCTTCTGCCGCGCGGGACACGAACCGGTTATCTGTTGCCCGGGAAACGGAAAGGGGATAGTGTCCTACCAGCCTGAGGGCATGGCACTCGGCATCGTGGAGGGGGAACTATTCAGCATGATGGAGGAGCAGGAGTTGGACCTGTCCCGGGAGAAGACCGCCATCCTCTACACCGATGGCATCGTGGAAGCCATGAACCCGAAGTCCGAGGAATACGGCATGGAACGCTTCCACGGGCAGGTGCAGCAGCACGCGGACAAGGTCCCCGGAGAGGTACTCCAGGCGGTACTCGAAGACATTGACAAGTTCGCCAGGGGCCGCGACCAACACGACGACATCACGATGGTCGTCGTTAATTGGGCAGGAGAGGCACAGGGGGAGAAGACGGAGCGCACCGCCATGGACGCTTCCACCGCCTGAGGAGACGAGATGCGAAGGAGAGCGGGAACGTGAAGAACTACGAACTGGTCGTCCATCCGGCTGAGGACGGGGCCAGCATGCGAAAGGCGGAGGTTGTCGGGTGCCTGGACAGCCACACCGTTGTGGGTTTCGAAAGGGAGCTCCAGTCGGTCGTGGACTCCGGCGCCAATGTCGTTGTCCTCGACCTCGAAAGCCTTTCCTATATCTCGAGCGCGGGTATCAGTGCCCTAATGGGGTTGACGCACCGGCTCCGCAAGTCCGAGGGGGAACTGTATCTCCTGCGGCCCACCGAAAAGGTACGCCGCGTATTCAGGACCCTCGGGTTCACCACCATTTTCCGCATTGTGGACGAGGAGGCTGAAGTCAGCAGCGCACAAGGCAAGTAGGCGTTTTTTCGAAAGGCTCTCCTCCTTCGGGAGAGGCACCGTCGCGACCGGCAGGGAACCCCCGGCAAACCGCCAGCTCTCCGTCAAAAGCCCTCCCCGGAGACCCCAAAAATGACAAAACCTCCGCCGGATGCACCACGCCAGGAGTTCATTGATCTGGAGCTGCGCGCCCCCGTGAAGACCGGTGTGCTCAATCCGCTGCGCACCTTCATTGCCACCCTCGCCCGGCAGTGCGGGTTCGAGGAGGCAGAGGTCGAGCAGATCGAAATGGCCGTGGACGAAGCCTGCGCGAACGTCGTCCGCCACGCCTACAAGCACCTCGGTGTTTCCTGCGACCTGCCGGAGGAGCACCAGAGCAAGGACTGCGAAGTGCGCAGTTCCTGCCTGCTGCGGGTGCGCGTGGAGATCAGCGAGGAGGCCCTCCGAGTCACCATCGTGGACAGCGGCATCGGCGTCCAGGACCGGCATTCCGGTGTCGAATCCATCGAGGAATACCAGCAACGAGGCGGCACAGGCGGACTCGGCATCTACATCATCAAGAAGTTCATGGACGAGGTGGAATACGAAGCAACCCCGGATTCAGGTACCATCGTCACCATGACGAAGTTCCTCCGGCCCGCTCCCGGGACCGCCAACAAGTAACCCCCGATGAGCCTGTCCCTCTCCCCTGAGCAACAACTCAAACGGCTCCGCAATCAGATAAGCTGGGTCACCCGCATCTCCACGGCTCTCAGCTCCACCAACAATCTCGAGGACGTGATTTCGGTCGTCCTCGCCGGTCTTGTTTCGCCCACCGGCCTTGGCTACTCGCAGGTGCTTTACTTCGAGTACGACCGCGAAAGCCACCTGCTCCGTGGAAAGTACGCCCTCTATCACGAATCGAGCGAGTCGGTTGAGGAGCTGGCGCAGGAGCTCGAAGAGGAGACGCGCTTCATGGAGGAGCGCGCCGAGGCCGGCGAGCAGGCCAACCCCCTGGAGCGGACCGACGAGCAGTGGCTGGAGGCCGAAGCCGCCATGCACTCACTCACCAGCAGCGCGCAGTGGGTCACCCTCTTTCAGAGACTCAACCCGGAGAACGAAGTCACGCGCAAGCTGGAGAAGATGGCCTTTCCGATGGGCCCGCTGAAGGAGAAGGCCGAAGGGGAATCCCTCAGCCTTTTCGAGCTCCTGCGGTATTGGCGTGCCCCGAGGGCGCTTTCGCTCCGGGACCTCGGCGGGGCCGTTCCGCCCGAGCTGGCCGAGCTGCTGCCGGAGTACTTCGTCGTTGTTCCGCTCCATTCGCAGAAGTTTCCCCGCGCCGCACTCCTCGTGGACCGCCGTCTCGAACACAGCCGGCCTATCTGCAAGGAGGAGCTGCGGGAGATGGAGTGGTTCGCGCGCCAGGCCTCCATCGCCATTGAGAACGTGGAGGTCAGCTCGGATCTCTCCCGTGCCTACAAGGAGCTGAAACAGCTCGACCAGATGAAGTCGAACTTCCTCTCCACCATCTCTCACGAGCTGCGCACGCCGCTCACAGCCATCGGCGGGTTCGTGGAGTTGCTCGTCGAGGAGCGCATCGGCCCGATCAACGAGAACCAGCGTTCGCTCCTCAGCCGCGTGTCAAAGAACACCGGCCACCTGAGCCGGCTCGTCAACGACCTGATCGAAGTGGCAGAGATCGCCGCGGAGGGCGCCGTGGAAGTCGAGATGTCCGCAGTCGAGCCGCTCGCCGTCCTGATGGACACGTTGCCCAAGCTCGAGCAGCGCCGGCGTGCCCAGGAAGTCCGCATTATTCCCGTCGTCGAGAACGTCATCCCCCGCATCTATACGGACGAGCGGTCCCTGGGCCTCATCTATTACCACCTTCTTGACAACGCGGTGAAGTTCTCTTCGGAGGGCGACACGGTGGAAGTTGGCTTCGAGCCGCAGGACGGTTCGCTCGCGATTTCGGTCCGGGACCGTGGCTGTGGCATCCCGAAGGAGAACCTGGAGCACATATTTCTCGAATTCTACCAGGTAGACAACACCCTGACCCGCAAGCACGAGGGACTCGGCCTGGGGCTTGCCGTCACCAAGATGCTCCTGGCCGCAACGCACGGCCGCATCCAAGTCGAAAGTGAACCCGGCCGGGGGTCCACTTTCACGGTCATCTTTCCTGTCTACACGGGCCGGGAGGAGTAGCCCGGCCTCAGTCCACGTAGTCCGACTGCTCGAACCATAGGGCCAGTTCACTTGCGGCGGATTCCGGGGAATCGCTGCCGTGCACAAGGTTCTCCGTCACGTCGAGCGAATACTCACCCCGGATGGATCCCGGCTCTGACTCTGTGGGGTCTGTGGCACCGATCATTTTTCGCACGAGTGTGACCGCCGCCGGCCCGGAAACGGCCATGGCCACGATCGGCCCGCTCGTCATGAAGCTCACCAATTTCGGGTAAAAGGCCCTGGAAGCGTGTTCGGCGTAGTGCTTCTCCGCCAGCTCCCTGCTGATGCGCACCATCTTCATGGCGCGGATGGTCAGGCCTCTGGCCTCGAGCCGTTCGATGATTCTGCCAATAAGCCGGCGCCGCACCGCATCCGGTTTGATCAATACCATGGTTGATTCCATTCCGTGATTTTCTCCTTTTGTTATGAACCGATGCCCGCGAAAGAACGCTATTTTCGGGCCGGGCGGTGGTCAATCCCGGATTTATCAAACTAGACGGTCCAATCACGACGTCTCCCGGCGGGCTGCCGGCCCTTCCGGTCAACAGACCCAGCCCCCGGGGCACAGGCGCCCCGGCGGAGGGTCACGATGGTGTGTTGGCAGCTTTCAGTTGAGAGGGAGAATGTGGAATGCGGCCACGCGGGTGCCGTGGGACCCCCCCGGCTCCGGGAGGTACTCACGGTGCCCGATTCCGGCGCCTCCGTGGGTACGGGTTCCGGCGTGGTGCTCCCCGATGAGCTCGCCGTTCACGAAGTAACGGACCCTGTTGCCTTCGCATTCGATCGCCAGATGGTGCCATCCGCGCTCGATGATATACAGGGGCGTGCCCAGGTGGTCGCTGATTTCTCCGCCCTGGATGGGGCCAGCGCGGATGCGGCCGTCGTCGGTGTCCCACGTGATGGCCAGCGCTGCGCCGCCGATCTGCGGGTGGAGGAAGGCGCCCTGTCCGTCGTCCCGGGCGAAGAGGCCGAGCCGCTCGAAACCGGACTCGGGAGCCTCGGGCACATGGATCGTTGCCTCCACGCGATAGTCAGCCGGACCGGTGAAGCGGATGGACGCCGCGTCGGTTCCTCCGGCCGGGTCGCGGACGGTCATGGCAGGGCGTCCGTCCGTCCTCTCCACCAGGTGGGGGGAGAACAGGTCGCGCCAGAGATGCGACCGGGTGCCCCCGGAGAAGTCCGCCTGGAAGGGCAGCTCCATCGGCGGGCGTTCCACGAGCAGCAGCGCATTCGCCACGGGGCGTTCCAGGCCGAACCCGGCGGCGGGGCGGTTCACGCGCCGGCCCTCCGACAGCAGCGTCGTCGAGGCTCCCCCGTCCAGATTGAGCGCCTCGGCCGCCCCAAGCTCGTCGCGGAGAAAGAGGGCCAGCTCCTCCAGTGTCATGCCCGGACTTCCACCTGCGCCGCGTCCATCCACCGCCACGAAGTGAACCGTGCCGTTTCCAAAGGCGATGGCTGACCGTGGCTGCGGGCCGAGGAACTCGCGCTGGTAGTCCCAGCGGTCGCGCTGAACCTCGCCGCCGCGCAGCAGCGACCCGAGTCCGCCGATCATCAGGTCCACGCCGTGAAACTCGATGGGCGTCAGACGGACCCTCACATCCACCGGTGTTCCCGGGGCGATATCCCGGAGGGCGGTGGTCTTCTCCTCTCGGGCGGCAAGCACAAGGCCCCCGGCCGGGACCGCGGTACTGCCCTCCCCGAGGGTGGGGCGGGTCTCGCCGGCTGTTCCCCGCACGCGCCGCCCGGCCGCAAGGGGTGCGGACAGGCCCGTTACGGGAATCTCCAGCCCTGCGTCCACATTGCCCGTGCGCGCCGCGTACAGTTCCGTGTACAAGGCAAGGGTGTTTGGCTGGCGAACTTGATTGAACCGCTCGATGGCGTGGGTCTCTTCGCCCGCCGTGACGGTGGCGCTGGCAGTCCGTATCCAATCGAAGAGCACCGGCGTCCCGTCCGCCAGGATGGCAAACACCTCCTGCCCGCCTTGGGGGTTCGGGAGCACGATCAGCTCACCGCCGGAGGCCAGAGGTCCGGTGATGCTGCTGCCGTCGCCGAAGAAACTCCCGTTGATGGCGGCCAGGACGCGCTCGCCCTCCTCCCGCTCATGGCGGGTGGCGATGGCGGACACGGTCTCACGCTGCTCGAAGTGCCGGGCCCCCTCAGCCAGCCCGATCCGCAGCGCCGCATCCGGCCGCGGCCACGTTGTGCTCACGACATGGACGGTGCTCCCGCCGGAGGTCTCGAAGCTGCGGTACTCCACGGCGGGAAGCGCTGGTGGGAGAAAAAATAATACGGTGACAACGGCAAGGAGCGCGGAGCGGGTGGTCATCGCTGGAGCCGGGACGCAGGAGATTGAACCTCCACGCGAATTGGCAAAGCTGGTGCGAACACTGTCAAGCGGGGCTGGAAAGGCGTTGCCCTCAACGCTCCAATTCCCCATATCCTTCCGGCCGGAACCGGGACAAAGTCCCGGTCGAGACCAGGAGTGGAGTGCATCACATGAAGAAATCAGTATTGTCGTGGGCTGCCGGACTTGGTCTGGCGGCTGGCATAACAGCCTACGCTCCGGCATCTGCCGGAGCCGCAGATGACGCGTTCCTTCAGGACGTCACCCGGATCGCAACAGAAGTCGTGGAAGGCGGCGTGGAAAAGCATGCCCACCACGCGATGCCCCCCGGCAGCAGCGTCGCCGCAGTGGACATCGAGGACGGGCACATCACCGTCTACGTGGATCTCGATGGCAGTTTCCTCCGTGAGGAGATGGACCAGTTCTTCGCCGACCATGTGGCGAAGCACCTCGCCTACCCCATCGAGGAGCTGGGAGAGCCCTTCAGCCTGCAGCTTGTTGCCCGGCCCTCCGATGAGAAGGAAGCCGGGTTCCGCCCACTTTGGGACTACCTGCCCGATCCGGGGCCACTGGTCACCAAGGAAGAGCAGTACGGCCTTGAGCCCACCCCACAGGCCGAGCCCAAGAGCGGTCACGCACCGGCCTTCGGTCAGGCGCAGCCGCAAGGCGCCCTCAGTGGCAAGTCCGTCTTCCTGTCTCCTGGACACGGGTGGTTCTGGAGCACCAATCTCGGCCGCTGGGCCACCCAGCGTGGCAACAATTTCGGAGTCATCGAGGACCACAGCAACGGCGAGGCCGTGTTCAACTGGCTCCAGCAGTACCTCTGGAATGCGGGCGCGGGCATCTACTCGGCCCGCGAGCGCGACCTGAACACCAACATGGTCATCCTCAGCCATGGCGATACCGGCTACGAGGAAACCGGGTCCTGGTCCACGCAGACTGCCAGCGGTAGCTACGACGGCACCCACCGGGTGGCCTCCGTCAGCCAGACTGAGACAGCAACGGCCACCTTCACGCCGGACATCCCGGAGGCGGGCTATTACCACGTGTACGCCTGGTACCGCCGCAGCACGGGGGGCACCGGCAACACCTCCACCGCCACGCGCTACACGATCAACCACGCAGGCGGTCAGACCGAGTGGGTACAGAACCAGAACCACGACGGATTCACCTGGAAGAACATCGGCCAGTACTATTTCGAGGAAGGCAGCAACCCCGAAACCGGCTCCGTCACCGTCTCGAACCAAGGCGACGAGACGGGCCGTGTGGTCATCGCCGACACCTTCCGCTTCGGCGGCGGCATGGGCGATTACCCGGAAGGCCCCAACAATGTGGTCAGCGGCAAACCCCGCTGGGAGGAATCCGGCAAGTACTACTCCGGATTCCTGGGCTACACTTACGACAATGGAACCGTAAACGCCATGCCCCGCTGGGCGAACTGGGAGCATGAGTCATGGCAGGCCGGCAACAGCGTCTATGTCTCATGGCACACAAACGCCTTCAACGGGAACGTGCGCGGGACGGAAACCTACGCCTTCTCAAGCCAGGGATGGGGCGGCGCCTTCGACGGCGTCCCCGGCGGTGATGTCCTGCGCGATAGAATCCAACAGCAGCTCATCAGTGATATACGGGCGCAGTGGGACTCCAACTGGACCAGCCGCGGCTCCCGCACGGCGAACTTCGGCGAACTCAATCCGAACAACAATCCGGCCATGCCGGCCGCACTGACCGAGATCGCCTTCCACGACAATGCGCAGGACGCAGAGTCCATCCGCGATCCGCGCTTCCGCCGCATTGCCGCCCGGGCCGTCTATCGGGGCATCGTGCGGTTCTTCGCCGAGCAGGATGGTGTGGACCCGATCTTCCTCCCTGAGACACCCACGCATTTCCGTGTCACGTCGCAGCCGGACGGCATCGGGATCGACTGGAACACCCCGCCGTCCAGCAGCGGCCTCGGACCACACGGTCACCCCGCAACCGGGTACCGTGTCTATATCAGCGAACACCCCTACGCCTTCCCCAACGCCATCGAGACAGACTCCACCTCCTACCTGCACGAGGACGTGGAGGAAGGCACGACGTATTACGTCCGCGTCGCCGCAACGAATGACGGCGGCGAGTCCTTCCCAACGGAGACCCTTGCCGTCCGCCACAGCGAAGGCGGCAACAACTCCATCCTGCTTGTTCACGGTTACGACCGCATTGACGAATCCATGATCCTACGCATGCCGGATCCGCACTCCTCAAACCTCCAGGCGCGCGAGTTCCTCGATCGCATCAACACCTACGACTACGTCACCCTGGCGGCCCGTGCCGTGGAGAACTACGGCGAGTCCTTCGACTCGGCCCACCGCCGCGCCGTGGAACAGAACGCCATCGGCCTCCAGGACTACAGCACCGTGATCTGGCTGGCCGGCTTGGAAAATCAGGAGTTCAACAGCATCAGCAGCATTGGGCAGGCCCGTATCCAGGCTTTCCTCGGGAACGGGGGGCAGCTCTTCATCTCCGGTGCGGAACTGGCCACACACCTCGACGCGCAGCAGGGAGGCCGCTCGTTCTACCGCGACTTCCTCATGGCGCGCCATGAAGCCCAGAACGCCGGGACGAGGACCATCGAACCGGCCGCAGGGAGCATCTTCGAGGGTCTTGGTGTCATCACCGTGGACGACGGGTCGGCCATCTACAACGTCGCCTCGCCCGACCGTATAGATACCGAGGGCGGCTCCCTCTCGGCGATGCTCTACTCACCTGAGGAGGAGGTCCTTATAGACGGATTCGAGGCGATGGGAGGCTGGAGACAGCCCGGATTCTCCGGTCAGACCAATGCCGACGGCGCCTCCAGCTTCTCCATCGCCTCCTCGCCCGTGCGCAGTGGAAGCGGATCAGGGCACCTCGAGTACGTCTGGGGCAGTGGTGACTACATCCGTCTTTACAACGCCAGCCAGCCCGAGTTCCCCGGCGAGTCGGACTTCTCCATCTGTGTGTACGGCGACAACTCGGGCCATCGCCTGCGCATCAACCTGCGGGACGCCGCAGACAACGACCTGTTCGTCACCGATTGGCTGACGATAGACTTCACCGGATGGCGCGAGATCGTCTGGGAGGACGTCGCCAACAATCCGCAGAACCTGTGGATACAGGTCGGCAACGGCGAATTCGACGGGCCGAATGCCATCTTCGACAGTATTCACGTCGAAAAGGTCACAGGCCAGAACTCCGGCAGCCTCTACTTCGACGATGCCACCTATACTCTCCCGGGGACGGATGATCCCGAGGGTGCCGTGGCCGGCGTGCAGTACGATGGGAATCACCAGGTGGTGACGCTCGCCTTCCCCTGGGAGGCCGTCACCAACCCGGACGCGAGGCAGTCCATGATGGACAGCGTGCTTGATTTCTTCGGGTACGGTGACCCGGTCACGGAAGTCGAGGACTGGTGGCTCCTGTACTGACAGAGGGGCCGGCGGAGAGCCGGAACCCGCGGGACAGAAAGGGGGCGGCTTCGCGATGCGCGGAGCCGCCTCTTCTTTCCATCGTGGTCCCCAATTGGCAGGGCGAGCAATGGCTCGGGCGATGCCTGTCCGCCCTGCAGGTTTCCGCCCGCGCGGCGGGGCACAGTTTCGAACTCATCGTTGTGGACGATGCCAGCACTGATGGCAGCCGGGCCC
>SLOM01000176.1 GCA_007132505.1 Candidatus Sumerlaeota bacterium | reverse complement strand
TCTCGCCGGAGTGCATCCTCCGGCTTCGTGGGATGGTGCCCGCGACCGGCTTGGCAAGGGCCAGGTGGAGGCGAGCGCGGCCGCCCTCCCATCACGGGCGCCATTCCGTCGTCGCGGAGGTTTTCGGCTCAGTGTTCCGGTGCGGAGCGGAACCAGGCGGGGGTCTGCGCCCGGAGCGCCGCCCGCCACTTCTCCTGACGTGCGGTGGGGTAGGGGCGCAGGTCCACCGGGATGCGGCGCTCCACCACGAGCGCCTCCGGGGTCGGGTGCACCTGGAGCGCGATGAACCGAACCCCCGCGGCGCGGGCCTCGCGGGCCGCCCGGGCGAAATCCGGATCGTGCGCGTCCGATGGGCGTACTGCGAAGACGGCGGTGCGCTGCACGGTGAAGATGACCCACGCCCGCACGCCCCGCCCGGCCGCCTCGATCAGCTCGTGCATGTGGCGCGCGGCGCGGACACTCGGCGAATCCGGGAAGTACCCCCGGCCGTCCGGATAGACAAGGTGGCAGTTCTTGACCTCGACGAAATGCTCCCGGCCGCCCTTGAGCAGCCAGAAGTCCATGCGCGAGCCGTCGCCGTAGCTCTTTTCCGCACGCAATTCGGTGTGCCCGGAGAGCCCCCGCAGCAGACCGCGCGCGAGCAACTCCCCCACGATCCGGTTCGGCGTGGCGGTGTTCGTTCCCACCATGTACCCGTCGAGTTCGGTGATTTCCCAGGTGTACTTGAGCCGGGTCTTGCGCTCCGGGTGGTGCGAGAGCCACACGCGCGTCCCCGGCCGGGTGAGGCCTTCCATCCGGCCCGTATTGACGCAGTGTGCAGTTAAGACAGCGCCGTTCTGCTCCAGACGAACGTCCGCAAGGAAGCGATTGTATCTCCCGAGCAGCGTCCCGGGGAGCAGCCTCTGTCCATACGGAAGGCTCAGCAGCGGCCTGCCTTCACGCCCCAATCAATACAATCCCATGCGGTATTCGATGCGGATTGCCTCGCCGGAGGTCGAGCCCTCGGCGAGCTGCTCCATGCGGTTGCTGAGTGCCCCGAGCGTGCCGAACAGGCCTCGCGGACGCGTGGGTGCGCGGACCCGCCGCGTATCCGGGTCTATGCCGGCCAGCTCCGCCGCACGTTCCACGGCGTCGTCCAACGTTCCCAAGGCGTCTATCAGGCCGATCTCAAGGGCCTGCCGGCCGGAGAAAATCTGCCCCTCGCCGGCCTTTTCGCGCAGGTGTTCATTTACTTCCTCATCGGTCACCTCGTCCGGCGCCTCCGCGTTGAGGATTCTGCGGATGCTCTCCGCGCGGCCGGTCATGACCGATTCGTGGAACTGCTCGAAGACATCAATCACCATCGCTGTGAGCAGTCTCTCCTCTTCGTCCGTCATGTCGCGTGAGCCGGAGCCAATGTCCTTGAACTCACCGCTCTTGATGGCCTCGGCGCTGATGCCGATCTTCTCCTGGAGTCCTTGGAAGTCCCACAGGCTCAGCATCACACCGATGCTGCCCGTGATGGACCCGCCGTTGGCGAATATCTCGTCGGCCGGGAGCGCGGCGTAATACCCGCCGCTGGCCGCAGCGTCACCGAAGGACGCCACGATGGGCCGGCCCGTTTCCTCCTTGAATTCGAGCAGCGCGGCGTAAACGTCCTGCGTCGCGCTGACCGCACCCCCGCCGGAGTTCACCCGCACCACCAGGGCGCGGATGTTCGGATTCCGCTTCCAGGCCTTGATCTGGTCCACCAGCTTCTGCGAGTCGGCACCGAAGCCGGGGCCTTCACCGATCACACCCTCAACGTTCAGGATCGCGATGCGCTCGCCCATGATTGCGGCGAAGGGACCACCAGCCGTCCGCCCGGCAGTTCCTGCCACCACGGCCGTCAGGACGAAGCCCAGGATGACGAACACCACAAGCAGTCCGATGATGACCGGGAGCGCCCTGTTTCGCTGCGGAGTGCGCGGAGGTCCGCCACCCGGACCGTATCCCCCGGGGCCCCCGGGCGGGCCATAAGGCGGACGCCATCCGCCTCCACCATAGGGTGGCGGCTGCTGAGGCGGTGCACCCTGACGCGGTGGCTGCTGGGGGGGACCGTAGGGCGGACGTCCCGGTCCCGAAGGTTGTTGCTGCTGGTAGCCACCCTGGCGGGGTGGGGGAGGTGCGGGCCGCTGTTGAGGGCCTGCCTGCGGGCCTGTCCGTCCGACCTGCGCGGGTGCAGCAGGGCGCTCCGGAGGTTGAGCTTCCTTTTCGGTGGGCGGCGGCAGGTCGAGGTCATCATCTCCCGGTCCGTCTTCCTCCACTGCCCCCGGCCCCGCCACGTAGTGTCCCGGCGCTGCTCCGCTCGATGGGGGAGAGTCCTCACGACTCTCTGCACTTGGTTCCTGGCCTTCCCGTTCTTCGCTGGAAGGTTTATCTTCTTCGCGGCGAGGCTGCTGCTCCTCGCCCTCCCGGCGCTCTTCACTCATTCCTGGACTCCTCGGTCGTTTGAAATCCCACCTGCGGGCGGGCGAAATCCGCGCCACGCTCTGGAGCGCTGCCGCGGCGGTTGATCAGGTCCGCCAAAAGCCCGATCGCAAGCACCTGCAGTCCCCCCACGATCAGCAGGATCGTGGTCGCCAGCCCGAAAGGCTCCGGCGCAACGACGCGGGCAAGCAGCATCAACACCCCCAGCCCCAGCAAGAGACCGCCCGCGGGGCCAAAAACCCGGAGCGGATTGAACGCCAGCGCCGTGCGGCAAATCAACAACAGGAAACCGCCCGTGTCCCGCAGTGGCCGAATCTTCGAGCTGCCCACACGCCGGCGATACGTCACCGGGAGGAACTTCACCCCGGCACCCTCGGTCAGCAACGCCATCGTGATCGTCGTCGTGAAACTGAACCCGTCCGGCAGCAGGCCCCACAGACGCATCGCCTCGGCGCGGCGGAAGACCCGCAGGCCGCTGTTCATGTCTGGTATGCGCTCGCCGGTGAGGTGCTCGGCGAGCCTTCGGAGGACCCACTTCGCCGGCCGGCGGGCGTACGGCTGTTCCCATGGCGGCCGGGCCCCGATCACCATCTCCGCGCCTTCATCTTCTGCCGACTGCGCCAAGTCAAAAAGCTTGTCAACAGGGTACGTCCCGTCTGCATCGCAGATGCCCACCAGTTCGTTTCGTGCCGTGCGGATGCCCGTTTTCAGCGCTGCGCCGTAGCCGCGGTTGCGCCGGTGCCTCAAGACGCGGAAACGGTCCGGCTCCGCCGCGGCGAGCTCGGCCAGCACTTCTGCCGACCCATCCGTGGAGCCGTCGTCCACGAAGATTGCCTCGGAGCCCGTGGCCAGCCGGCCGAGAACCTCCCGGATGGCGCGCCCGGTCTTCCGCACGGCCCGGGCCTCGTTATAGACGGGCACCACGATGCTCAGCGCTGGTGGATTTGTCATGGTTGCAGGATCGTTCCCTTGGCCTGCCATGGCGCCTCAAGCCTCATCGGTTCAGCCCGGGCGCAATCTCCAGCCCATCCCGCAGCCGCCCCTCTGAAAGGGCAACGCAAAGTCGCTTCGCGGATCGCCGGTGCAGACCGTCAGACCGCCTCCCGGACGGGAGCTTCTTCCAGCTCCAGCAGCGGATGGGTTGTACGGCAGGGGGGGGGATGTGGCGTGTGCGGGTCCTCGAGGAG
>SLOM01000286.1 GCA_007132505.1 Candidatus Sumerlaeota bacterium | reverse complement strand
CTTGGGCGCGAGTTCATGCCCACGCTCGACGAGGGCAGCTTCCTCTACATGCCCGTGACGATGCCGCACGCAAGCATTGGGGAGGCAACCGATTACCTCAAGAAACTCGACATGGCCTTCCAGGCGATACCGGAAGTCCACACCGTGGCCGGGAAGGCCGGGCGCGCGGAAACACCGCTGGACCCGGCGCCGCTTTCCATGATCGAGACGGTTATCAAGTACAAACCCGAGTTCAAGCAGGACGAACACGGCCGGCGCCTCACTTTTGCATACGATGCAGAAGCGCAGGAGTTCGTGCGCGATGAGGACGGGGAGCTGGTGCCGGACCCGCGCGGCCGGCCGTACCGGAACTGGCGGCCTGAAATCCAGAGCCCCGATGACATCTGGACGGAAATCGTCGCGGCGGCACAGTTTCCCGGCCTGACCTCCGCCCCGAAGCTGGCTCCCATCAGCACGCGAATTGTCATGCTGCAGACCGGCATGCGCGCACCGATGGGCGTGCGCGTCCGCGGGCCCGACCTGGAAACCATTGAGCAGGTGGTTCTCGAGATTGAGGAAATCCTCCAGTCAGGCCGCGCGGAAGGAGTCCGCACCAGCGCTGTCATTGCGGAGCGCGTCGTTGGCAAGCCCTACCTGGAGATCATTCCGGACCGGAAGGCCATCGCACGCTACGGCATCAGTATTCAGGACGTTATGGACGTCGTTGAGGTGGCCATAGGTGGAAGACCGCTTACGATGACGGTTGAGGGCCGGGAGCGGTACCCCGTGCGCGTGCGCTATCAGCGCGAGCTTCGGGATTCGATCGAGGAGCTGGAGAACATCCTCGTTTCCTCACCCGGAATGGGCTCCTCCAGCGTCCAGATTCCGCTGCGCGAAGTCGCTGAAATCGAGTACGTGCGTGGCCCTCAAGCCATCAAGAGCGAGGACACGTTCCTCACCGCCTATGTCCTTTTCGACAGCCAGGCAGGCTTTGCGGAAACCGACGTCGTCGAGAACGCGCGGGCACTGCTCGACGAGACAATCGCCCGGAATCTGCCTCCCGGCGTCTCCTACGACTTCGCGGGGACCTACGAGAGCCAGGTGCGTGCAGCAAGGACCCTGGCCATCGTACTGCCGCTATCTCTCGTGCTGATATTCATCATTCTTTATCTTCAGTTCCGTTCGACTGCAGTGTCCATGCTGGTTTTCCTGAACGTCTTCGTGGCGTGGTCGGGCGGATTCGTGTTCGTCTGGCTGTGGAACCAACCGTGGTTCATGGACTTCGCCGTATTCGGAGGAAACCTCCGGGAGTTTTTCAACATGGGGGAGGTGAATCTGTCGGTGGCTGTGTGGGTGGGGTTCCTGGCCCTGTTCGGTATTGCAACGGATGACGCGGTGATCATGTCCACGTATATCCGCCAGAGCCTCGCCAAGTACCGCCCCGGCACGACTGCCGTGTTGCGTCAGGCCATCATGGAGGCCGCCCAGCGGCGTATCCGGCCCTGCCTCATGACGAGCGCCACCACCATCCTTGCCCTGCTGCCTGTTCTTACGTCCACCGGACGGGGCAGTGAAATCATGACACCGCTTGCGATACCCGTTTTCGGCGGAATGCTGGCGGTGCTCATCAGCACCTTTGTTGTGCCCACGCTCTACAGCGCGATGGAGGAGTTCAAACTCGCCGTCGCCGAACTGCGCCGGGGTCCGGAAGAATCGTGACCCCAGGCGGAACCCTCGACATGCAGGAGGCCGCCATCAACGGCGGACCACAAACCCCCACGGAGAAGGCATCATGAGACTCACCATCGCAACCCTTTCACTCGCATTCCTTGCGGCATTCTGGCTGGTTCCCGTGCATGCGGACGATCAGCACCACCACCATCATCATCACGACCACGCACATGAGAATGATTCGGCCGCGGAGGAGCTGGACGAAGAGACCCGCATCGGCGACGCGTGGCCCCTGGACACCTGCGTCGTGGCCGGGATGAAACTCGGCTCCATGGGCGATCCCATCGTCAAGCTGCACGAGGGCCGTGAAGTGCGCTTCTGCTGCGCCGGATGCGTTCCGCGCTTCGAAGCCAATCCCAATGAGTACCTCGAAAAGGCCGACGAGAAGATCGCCGAACAGCAGCGCGACTTCTATCCGCTGACGTATTGCATCGTGGATACGGACGAAGACATCTCCGGTGAGCGCTCCATCGCGCTGGAGCGTGTGATCGGCAACCGGCTGTTCATCTTCTGCTGCCCGGGATGCTATCATTACGCGGTGGAGCGCCCCACCGAGCACATCAGGAAGCTGGACAAGGCGGTCGTCGAGGATCAGAAGGAAGACTACCCCTTGGACACCTGCGTCGTCAGCGGAATGGACCTTGATTCGATGGGCGGGCCGTACGACATCGTGCACGCGAACCGCCTGGTGCGCTTGTGCTGCGAGGGCTGCACGGGGGCGTTCGATTCGGATCCCGTGAAGCACATGGAGAAGATTGACGAGGCGCTTGAGGAGGCCGCGTCCGGGGAATAACCCCGGGAACCAGAGGGGGACTCCTCACTCCGCGGAGTCCGGCACCGTCTGCGGTTCGCCGGACTCCGCCGGGGCGTCGAGAGAATAGGGCTCATCCACCGGATAGACGGAGGACTCGAACGGCCCCTCGTCGCTGAGCAGTGTGTGGAGCTCGGGGTGGGCGAGTATCTCCGGGATGGTCATCGTCTCGCCGTCCATGTCCACACGGTTCAGGACGAGCCGCACGCCGTGGCTGTAGTCCATGTAGTATTCGTGATGGACGAGTGAGAGCGGTTGGATGGGCGTCCCATCGGGCCAGTGCCAGCCGTAAATGGCGACGCGGCGCGGGGGCGGGCGGTTGGGAAGCTCTGCTGTCACGACAATGTCCTTCTTGATGCCGGAGATCAGCTTCCCGAGCTCCCGTTCGCCCCACTGCGCCTGGATGGCCTGATGGGAAAGCCGGAAGACCTCCACCGTGTCTATCTCGTAGTCCTCCGGGCTGAAGGGCTGCGGCGAGAGCCTCTCGTCCGCCTGCGAGTGTATATCGTTGACAATCTTGCGCGTCGGTAGCGAGGATTCGAGCATGTCCGCCACCTGCTGGGCCAGTGGTGCACTCATGGGCATTCGGAAGAAATCCTCATCCGAGCCGATGGCCATGTAGTCGGGCGTGACGTATATCTTAGCGCTACTGGCCTCGCCGGAGACCTCACCGTGCACCTCGACGGGAACGAGTTCGCGGAGGAATTCCGGCACGTTGCCACGGGCAATTTCCTCGAGAACCCGGGGTTCGCGCTCCCCGCGGGACAGCCCCAGGATTTCCTCGTAGAATTCGCTGCCCGCCGGGGCATCGGGAGGGCGTTCCGGGAGTTCCAGCCGGACCTCCGCCCAGGCCGCCGCAGAAATTGACAAAGCCGCAAGCGCGGATGCGATGGTGCGAAACGTCATGTCAGATGCCTCCCTTCGGAATGGCCCCGTGTACAGCAGGGACGCCATCTCTTCCGGCGTCAAGCAGAGGTGTCCCGCCCGGCAGCAGCGGCGCCGATGACAGGGGGCCTGTTTCCGGTTGCGCGATCGGCCGCGGGGGCCATCGTTCAGGTGAAAATGGGATCCACTTCTGCCGCTTCGGTCGGCCAGGAAAGGCAGCACCATGAATCCGAAGGCATTTCTTCCCGCCCTTGCACTCTTCCTCGGGGCCGCTGTGGCCCATCTGGCGCCGGCCGGGCTTGCCAGTCACGCCGCGGCACAGAACGGCGCCGTCTGGGAGGGCGCCACACCCCCGGCCCCCGAAATGATATGGGTTCCAGCGCAGCATTACCGGAAAGGCAACCGGACGCCGGAGACCGTCACCTCCATCGTGATCCACACAACGGAGGGGCGCTTCGACCCGGAGCGCTCGCAAGCGGAAAATCAGGAGCGCAATTTCCGCAATGTCGTAGGGTACTTCCAGAACAACGACCGCAACGTGAGCGCGCATTACGTCCTCGGTCCCAACGGCGAAATCGTGCAGATGGTCAACGAAACGGACGTGGCCCACACGCAGACGTATTACAACGGCCCGGGCATCGGAATCGAGTGCGCCGGATGGGGACGCAGGGCCGAGACGTGGACGCCGGAAATGATGGAGGCGCTCGTCAACCTGACCGCCTACCTGTGCGTGAAATGGGAGGTGCCCGCCTATCACCCGGAGGGAACCGCCTATGTGGGCCCGTACCGGGTTGTCTTGGACGAGGAGAATCAGCGCTTCACCGGCACGGGCCTTGTCGGCCACTTCCAGGTGCAGCCATGGAACAAGACAGACCCCGGACCGCATTTCCCGTGGGAGGAGTTCTCCGAGCGCGTTCGCGAAAGAATCCGTGCGTACGGCGGCGAACCCATCCCGCTCCCCGAGCCGGAGGAGGTGGCGGAGGGAATCCATGCGACCGCGCGCATCAAGGAAGACACCGTGCAGGCCGGGGAGCCCTTCACCTATGAGCTCACCATCCGCGGGGAGGACGTGGAGGGGGTGTCCGCCGAGGATATCATATTCCCCGCTTTTGATGTGCACAGGCACCTTGAGGTGACGTCGGAACCCGAACGCGTTCACTCCTCTGCCGAGCGCGTGGTGTACGAGGTGACACTGTCCACGCCACGAGCGGGAAGCATGGGTCTGAGCGCCTCACGCGTCCACCTGCACGGCGCCTGGCACGACAGCCAACCGGTCGGTGTCCGTGTGGCCGAGTAGCCCCCGGGCCGCTCCCAGACAAAGGCAATCGGGCTAGAAGGCGGCAGTGAAGACGATCGCAAAGTAGGCCACGGCCACGAATAAGGCGAACACATCGAGAGCCAACCCGATCCAGCCGACGATGATGCCGGCGAAGGCCAGTTCGTCGCCGGTAATCCGTCCGCCTGACTCACGGATTTCCTTCCGCGCCATGTGGCCCAGAATGATGCCGATGATCTGCCCGACGAAGAGACAAATCACCAAACCACAGACAGAAGCGACGAGTGAGCCGATGGCGAGGACGGATGTCTGCTGCTGTGTGACCTGCGGCTGCGGTCCGGGGCCTGCATAACCGGCATACGGAGGTCCCGGAGCGGCCAGTGCCGTCCCACAGATTCTGCAGGTCGCAGCGTTCCCGGCATTTTGCGCTCCGCAATGGCTGCAATACACGGCCTGTTCCCTCGCGTGGTGGAGGTGTCTGCTCAGGTCTGCCGGACGCTAATTGGGAAGCAGCGGTGCTCCCTCCAGCAGCTCGTCCACCCTGACGAAGCGGTACCCCTGCTCCTCCAGGTAGTCCAGCAATTCAGGCATCCGGTAATGGAACGGGTCGGGACGGGCAGGGCTGGCTCCGACATGGGTGAAGAGGAGAAAGCCGTTCAGGCCATCCTCCTCGCGTTGCTCGAACTCGATAATGCTGTCGAAGATGGTATCCGAGTCCCGGTAGTTCGCCGCATCGGCGGTTGTATAGTCGGCGTGGGAGAGGGTTCCCGGTGAGTAGTTGTGCAGGCGCATGCCCTCCTCCAGCGACCACTCCACGATCTGCTCGTTGTACCACTCGTAGGGTGGCACCCACCAGACGACTTCTTCGCGGGGTATGCCGAGCGCCACGACGTCCTCGATGTTGCGGCGCAGGTCCTCGACGAATTCCTCGCGCGTGACGAGCGTCTGGCTTCTGTCCTCCCAGGGGGCGTACAGAAGGTGGGCGTGACCGTGGGGACCGACGAGGTGACCTTCCTCGACCATGCGGTCGAGCGCCGGCCGGAACTCGGGATTGGCCAGGAACTCGCCCGTAAAGTAGAAGGCGCCCTTGATCCCGCGCTCGGCCAGCTCGTCGAGGATGAGCATCGTGCCGTCGCCCCAAGACCCCCCGGTGAACATCAGCGCGATGACCGGCTCGTCCCGCGACCCCCGGATGATGGCGTTGTGAGACCAGTCGAAGTCCTCCGCAGGGCGTGTGACCGGCATGGACTCAATGAACTGAACCCGCTCCGCGCGGAGTGCTTCGGGATCGGGTGTTCGGGTGGGAATCATCGCGCATCCCGTCCCCAACAGGACGCCTGCCGCCGCCATCACTGCGGTCACGCTTTTCATCATCCAGCCCTCCTTGGCTCTCCCTTGAAGCGGGCGCGCTGATGCGCCCGAGGCACCCTGTGGGAGATTGCCGTGTTATTGGAGCTTGGAGCGCCCGGTGCGGCTCAAGTGCTTTCCGGGTGGTGGCGTGGGATTACCCCATGAGGCAGCGAACGCTGGAATGTAAAAGCCCTTTTACCCACAAGCCGTTCTTTCGGGCCGTTGTTGGACCGCTCCTGCTTGACAGCGAGGCTTGAGAACTCAAATGCTCACCGGGAACCACCACCCGCAAGGAGCACGAGGACCATGAGACCACCACAGAATCGCCGGGATTTCCTGAAGATTTCCGCCGCCGGGCTGGCCGGAACAGCCTTCCTCGCCGGCGCGGGCAGGCTCCCCGCCGCAAGCAACGGGCGCTACGTCCCGCGCCATTATGGTGAAAAACCAAGTAAAATCATTTTCTTTATCTCGGACGGAATGAGCCAGGGAGTCCTCTCCCTCACCGAGTCCTTCTCCCAAATGGTTCGCGGGAAGGGCACCCACTTCGCCAAAATGATGCAGGACGAAACCATGGGACACGGCTGGTTTGAGACCTACGCGCTCAACTCGCACGTGACGGACTCCGCGGCGGCAAGCTGCGCCTTCGGCTCCGGCACCCGCATCCTGAACGACTGGCTGAACATGCTGCCCGGGGGACGGAAGCTGGAGCCAATCCTCCGGCTGGCGAAGCAGGCCGGCTACGGAACCGGTGTGGTCACAACAGCCACGGTCACACACGCCACTCCCGCCGGTTTCGTTGCGAACTCCGAGCGGCGCTGGTTCGAGGCGGACTTTGCCGAACAGTACCTCGGCGTCGTGGATGTCGCCATGGGTGGTGGCAAGCGGGTCTTTGACCCCGAACAGCGCGACGACGGCGTGGACCTGCTGGAGAAGTTCAGGGAGCAGGGCTACCATATTTCGCTCGATCGCGAGGACGCGCTCAAAGCGGGCGGTAACAGCAAACTACTCGGCCTGTACGCGAACGGCTTTCTGCCCTATACGCTCGACCAGCAGAACGACAGGGAGCTTCTTCAGGCCGTGCCGACGCTCGCGGAGATGACCGGGACGGCCCTTGAGGTGCTCGGGCACGCGTCCTCAAAGGGCTTCGTGGTCCAGGTGGAGGGCGCCCGCGTGGACCATGCGGCACACGCCAACGATGCGGCCGGCCTGATATGGGACCAGCTCGCCTTCGATGACGCGCTGGGAGTGGCGCTCGAGTACCAGCGCCGGAACCCGGAGACCCTCATCGTGGTGACGTCGGATCACGGCAACTCAAACCCCGGGCTGAACGGTGCGGGCGGCGGCTACATGGGCAGCATGGATGGCCTGCGCCGTCTTCCACTGGCTAAGGCCACCACCGGCGCCATCCGTGGCAGGCTGGGCGATCTGGGAAATGGTGGCGCCACACCCCCCGCGGACGTGCAGGACGTGGTTAAGGAACTCCTGGGGATAGAACTGAACAGGACCGACGCGAGCTATATCTCCGACATGACCGGCGGACAGATGCCGCACGAGTTCAACCAGGAGCACCGCAACTTCAACGGCATCTTCAACCAGATCATCGGCAACCATACGTGCGTGGGCTGGTGCGGTACGTCCCACACGGAGGACTACGTGGTGCTTGCCGCGTCAGGCCCCGGCCATGAGGCGTTCAACAAGCTGCTGCGGAACACCGACGCGTTCCACATCATGACACACTTCCTCGGCATTGATCATGTGAACGAGACGATGAACCTGGAGAAGGCTATGGAGCTGGCGTGATGCGGAGTAATGCGTAATTGGAAAACGGCGCTTCTGTCCCGGTGCAGGGGCGCCGTTTCTTCAGGCGTCCGGTGCTGTGCCACCTTCGCCGTTGGTCCGTGCGAGGTGAACGCGGAGCGTCTCCCTGCCGTCGCCAGCCTCCGAATCGAGATGCGCGGTGAAGTGCGGCTCGTGCTGGCGGCATTCTATGGCACCGTGCTGCCGGCGCTGACGGCCGCCGCCCGGCTCGAGGCGGGCAACGATGCGCAGGGCGGTGAGGAAGCGCTCACGGAGGGCTTCCGGCGGCGGGTCCAGCGTATAGACATCCTTGCCGCCACCCCGTCCCTGCAGGGTCATCGAGGGTGGCTCGAAGAATATCTCCACGTGTTCGAGCTTCATGAACTCGCAGCTCGCGAGGAAGGCCTGCACCACCTCCACGGCATCGCTCGTTTCGGGAAGGGGGCTTGCGGGCTCGGCCGGGCGGACACCGGAGAGAACCACTTCGATGATCTCTTCACGTGCGGCCGGCGTCAGGGAAGCGGGGAAGGTGCAGAAGTCGTCGTCTCCGAATGAATACAGCCCGTCAATGGCCTGCTGGATGCGCTCCGGTGTCCAACTGTGGAGCTGCACCGTGTGTCCCGTGAGTGCTTCCAGCGTGCTGGCGAGGCGGGTTTCACTGCCGCTGCTCACGGCAAGGTGGAGCACCTCGCCCGCGGAGATGTGGACCGGAACGGCCTTGTACTTGATGGCGAGGAGGCGGGGAAGGCAGCGGACAAGCTCCAGCCGCTGCCCGGGTTCGGCGGCGGCGGCTGTGCGGGGGTCGGGCTGGTGGTAGTGAAGAAGGCTGTGGAGCTTTGGGAAGTCCTGAAGGATCTCGTCAATGGCGAGGCGCGCCTCGAACCGGACCGCCTCGTGGGGGTCGTTGCCCTCGAGTTCGTCGAGCGCTTCCAGGGCGGCCCGGGCCCTGTGCCAGCCGAGGCCATTGGCCGCGGCGCGGCGAAGCTCCGGCACGCCGGAATCGAGGAACCGCATCAGGAGGGGAATCGCCCGGTCGTCCATGCACTTTGACAGCAGGTCTAGCAAGATAGACAGTTCGGGGGCCGGTGGGTGCTTGAGGAGGAAATCCGCGAGCGGATTGCAGAGGGAGGGACCGTGGTGGAGCAGCTCGGCGAAGAGGTCCTCGGCTTCGCCCCGCTGGTGCAGCGCAAGGAGCTTTTGGAAGTGGTGGTCGAAGGGGGAGGAGTGGCTGGCCATGGGCGGCTCGGGTGCTGAGTGGGAATGCCCGCCCCGGCCGCGGGCTCTTGCCGGGGCCGTTGGACGGGCGTGTTTCCGTGGCGATGGTATTATTGGGGAGGGTTGGTCCGGCGATCAAGACGCCTTTTTTGCCGGGGGTGCGTTTTCGTCTCCACGGGGGAGACGGCGGGAAAGCGATGCGGCTGCCGGGGGTCCGGCAGCCGCATGGAAAGGGGGATGAAACCGTTCGGGGTCAGGTGGTGATTTCCTGCTCCTGCTCCTCGGCTTCCGGACGGACGTTTTCGCCCTGACGCAACACGTGCAGGCTGCGGTAGCGCGGCAGGCCCGTGCCCGCCGGGATCAGCAGGCCCATGATGACGTTCTCCTTGAGGCCGCGAAGGTAGTCCCTCCGGCCACGGATGGCCGCGTCGGTCAGGACGCGCGTGGTCTCCTGGAAGCTGGCCGCGGAGATGAAGCTTTCCGTCTCGAGGGAGGCCTTCGTGAGACCAAGGAGCTTCGGCTTGCCGACGGCCGGCTCACCGCCGTTGGCCACGACGCGCTCGTTCTCCTCCTGGAAGAGCCACTTGTCCACGGGCTGGCCGTAGAGGAAGCGCGTGTTGCCCGGCTCCTCGATGATGACCTTCTTGAGCATCTGGCGAACGATGGCCTCGATGTGCTTGTCGTTAATGCCGACGCCCTGGAGGCGGTACACTTCCTGGATTTCCTGAAGGAGGAACTGCATGACGGCCTTTTCGCCCTTCACGCTGAGTACGTCGTGGGGCGAGAGGGACCCGTCGGTGAGCTGATCCCCGACGCTAACCTGCTCGTTGTCCCGCACGAGGAAGTTACGGTTGAGGGGTATCGAGTAAGTGCGTTCCTCGCCGTTTTCGGCGACGATGGCGCACTTGCGCATGCCCTTGGCGATGCCGCGGATCTCGAACTTGCCGGAGATGTCGGCGATGAAGGCGACTTCCTTGGGCTTGCGCGCCTCGAACAGCTCGTCCACGCGGGGGAGACCGCCGGTGATGTCGCGGCTCTTGCGGCGCAGACGCGGTACGCGGGCAAGGACCTGGCCGCGGAAGACGTTCTCGCCCGGGCGGGCGTCGCGGCTGAGGATGGTCCCGGAGGAGAGCGAGTAGGAACTCAGTTCCCGGCCCTCGTCGTCGAGGATGCGCAGCTTTGGATGGCGCTCCTCGCGGTGCTCCATGACGGTGGCCATCGAGCTGCCCTTCTCCTCGTCGTAGTCCACGCGGACGGTGACGCCCTCGATGATGTCCTCATAGACGAGCGTCCCGGCGACTTCGGCCAGGATGGGCGTGGAGTTGGAATCCCACTCCACGATCCGCTCGCCCTTGGCCACGCTGTCCCCGTCGTTCTTGTTGAGCTTCGCGCCGTAGGGGATATTCGGCATCGTCTGGATTTCGTTATCGTCCTTGTCCACGACGCGGATGGAGCCGGACCGGTTGACGACGATGAGTTCACCGGCACCTGTCTCCATGACCTTGAGTCCCTTGAAGCGGACGGTGCCAGTGCGCTCGGCTTGGAAGTAGCCTTCCACGACGCTTGAGGAAACGCCGCCGGTGTGGAAGGTCCGCAGGGTGAGCTGCGTGCCGGGCTCGCCGATGGACTGGGCGGCGATGATGCCAACCGCCTCCCCGAGGTCCACCATGCGCCCGGTGCCGAGGTTCCGGCCGTAACAGCGCCGGCAGATGCCCCGGCGTGTCTGGCAGGTGAGCACCGAGCGGATTTCGAGGGACTCCATGCCGGCTTCCTCGATTTCGCGGGCGATCTCCTCGGTGATTTCCTCGCTGCGGCGAACGATGACCTCGCCGGTGCGCGGGTGGATGACGTCCTCGACCGGGGTCCGTCCGGTGATGCGGGCGCGGAGCGGCTCAAGGACCTTCTCCCCGCGCGTGTCCACGTCTGTCACAGCGGTGACGAGGATGCCCGTCTGAGTGCCGCAGTCGTCCTCCGTGATGATGAGGTCCTGAGCCACGTCGCAGAGACGGCGCGTCAGGTACCCGGCGTCGGAGGTCTTGAGGGCGGTGTCCGCGAGGCCCTTCCGTGCGCCGTGCGTGGAGATGAAGTATTCGATTACGGTGAGCCCCTCCCGGAAGTTCGAGAGGATGGGCTGCTCGATGATCTCGCCCATGGCACCGGTGAGCTTTTTGGTGGGGCGTGTCATCTGGCCGCGCATGCCGGCGAGCTGCCGGATCTGGTCGCGGTTACCGCGGGCGCCGGAGTACTGCATGATGTGGACGGGGTTGAAGCCATCCTCGTCCACCTCCAGCTCCTCCATGAGCTGCGCGGTGATTTCGTCCGTGGCCTGTGTCCAGGCGCTGATGATATTGGCGTAGCGTTCCTGGTCGGTGATGTTGCCGGCGACGAACTGCTCGCGCTCCTTGTTGGCCTTTTCCGTGGCCCGGGCGATGATATCCGGCTTGTTCTTCGGGATGAGCATGTCGCGGACCCCGATGGAGATGCCGCCGCGCTTGGCGTACTGGAAGCCAAGGTTCTTGATCTCATCCAGCACTTTTGCGGTGACCCTGTTGCCCGTACCTTCGTGGACAGAGGAGATGACCACGCCAAGCGCCTTCTTGGTCATGACCTCGTTGGCCAGTTCAATGTAGTCCACCTCCCGGGGGAGGGCGTTGGCAAAGATGAGCCTGCCCGCGCTCGTATAGACGTAGCGTGTCTCGCCGGTGTTGCGGTAGTTGCGCAGCCGGACGAGGATTTCGGCATGGAGGCTGAGGCGGCCCTGCTGGTGAGCACTCAGCGCCTCCTCCGGCGAGGCATAGACGCCCTTGCGCCCCAGCAGGCGGTATTGTGCGTCGAACTCCTCCTTGCCGAGCTTCTTGATCATTTCCTGGACGCGCGGGCGGTTGAGTTCGTGTACCTTGCCCTTCTTGTCCTGACGGACTTCCAGGTACTCGCCCACCACGTTCTTGTGCCGGAGTTTCGTGAGGTAGAAACAGCCGAGGACGATGTCCTGCGACGGCGTGGCGATGGGCCGGCCGTGGGCGGGAGAGAGCACGTTGTTTTCCGCCAGCATGAGGAGCTTTGCCTCGAGCCGCGCCTCGACGGAGAGCGGCACGTGCACAGCCATCTGGTCGCCGTCGAAGTCCGCATTGAAGGCCGCACAGCTGAGCGGGTGCAGCCGGATGGCCTTTCCTTCCACGAGCTTCGGCATGAAAGCCTGAATGCCGAGGCGGTGGAGCGTGGGGGCGCGGTTGAGCAGGACCGGGTGGTCCTTGATGACGTCGTCGAGGATGTCGTACACGACGGGTTCCTCGCGCTCGATCATCTTCTTGGCGGACTTGATGGTGTTGCAATATCCGCGGCGTTCAAGCTCCCGGATGATGAAGGGGTCGAAGAGTTCAAGGGCCATCTTCTTCGGGAGACCGCACTCGTTGAAGCCGAGTTCGGGGCCGACGACGATGACCGAACGGCCGGAGTAGTCCACGCGCTTTCCGAGCAGGTTCTGGCGGAAGCGCCCCTGCTTGCCCTTGAGCATGTCGGAGAGGGACTTCAGCGGCCGGTTGTTGTGGCCCTTGGTGGGCCTGCTGCGCCGGCTGTTGTCGAAGAGCGCGTCCACGGATTCCTGGAGCATCCGCTTTTCGTTGCGCAGGATGACGTCCGGAGCGCGCAGCTCGATCAGCTTCTTGAGCCGGTTGTTCCGGTTGATGACACGGCGATAGAGGTCGTTGAGGTCGGAGGTGGCGAACCGCCCGCCATCGAGGTGGACGAGTGGGCGCAGGTCCGGCGGAATGACCGGCAGGACCTCCAGGACCATGTATTCGGGCTTGTTGGGCGAGCCGCGGAAAGCTTCGACGACGCGCAGGCGCTTGATGATCTTGGTGCGCTTCTGCGCCGAGGTGGCCTCGCGCATCTCAACCTGGAGCTGGTTCCCCAGGTCCTCGATGTCTATCTGCTTGAGCAGTTCCTGAACGGCTTCGGCGCCGATCATAATCCTGACCTTGTCGCCGTACTGCTCCTTGTACTTGCGCGCCACGTCCTCCGGAATGATTTCCTTTGGCTTGAGCCCCGTCTCGGGATCCGCCTCGACGATGATGTACTCCTGGAAGTAGATCACCTTGCCGAGGTCGCGGACGCTGACGTCGAGCAGGTTGCTGATCTTGGAACTGGTGCCCTTGTAGAACCAGATGTGGCAGGTTGGGGCGGCGAGGTTGATATAGCCCATGCGCACGCGGCGCACCTTGGCCTCGGTGACCTCGACCCCGCAGCGGTCGCAGATGATGCCCTTGTACTTGATGCGCTTGTACTTGCCGCAGGAGCACTCCCAATCCTTGGTGGGGCCGAAGATCCGCTCGCAGAAGAGGCCTTCCTTTTCGGGCTTGAAGGTCCGGTAGTTGATCGTCTCGGGCTTCTTGACCTCGCCGAAGGCCAATCCGTCCTGGTCGTCCAGTTCGGTGCCCATTCCCGGCATGGGTGTGCGGCCTTTGCGGTTGCGCCGGCACCAGTCGAGAATCTGATCGGGAGAGGCGATGGAGATTCGTGCGACGGCGTTGACATTGTTGAGGTCAACGCCCTCCATCTCGCCTTCCTTCCCGACTTGATAGACGCGGTACCTGCCGTTGGTTTCCTGGGTCGTGCCCATGGATTCGCTGCCGGCATTGATCGCCATGGAAAAGATACCCCTTTAGGTTAGGCTTTGTCTTCGAGGGTGCCTCGGGCCGCGGCGGCGCGCCGCACACGGCCCGGTGGTTGCATCACGCTTACTGGTCATCCTCGCGGTCGTCGTCCGTGGAGGCCGGCCGCATGGGCGCGGACTCGGGTTCGTCCGCCTCGTAGCCGAAATCGTCGTCGTCGAGGAAGGAATCGTCCTCCGCGACGCTTTCGAGGTCCATGTAGTCGAGCACTTCCTCGGTTTCCCCTTCGTCCACCAGCAACTCCATGTTCAGGCAGAGTGACTGGAGTTCCTTGATGAGGACGTTGAAGGATTCGGGGATGCCCGGCGCCAGGGAGTTCTGCCCCTTGACGATGGACTCGTATATCTTGGTGCGCCCGGTCACGTCGTCGGACTTGACCGTGAGCAGTTCCTGCAGCGTGTAGGCGGCGCCGTATGCTTCGAGCGCCCAGACCTCCATCTCGCCGAAGCGCTGTCCGCCGAACTGCGCCTTGCCGCCGAGCGGCTGCTGGGTGACCAGCGAGTATGGCCCGATGGAGCGGGCGTGCATCTTGTCGTCCACAAGGTGGGCCAGCTTGAGTGTATAGATCATGCCGACGGTGACCTTGCGGTCGAACGGTTCGCCGGTCATGCCGTCGTAGAGCAGCGCCTGTCCGTCCTCGGGCAGGTTGGCCATCTTGAGGAGGTCCCAGATTTCCTCCTCCTTGGCGCCGTCGAAGACGGGCGTGGCGAGCTTGAAGCCCTTCACCCGCTCGCGAATGTACTCCTCAAGCTCCTCGTCGTTCATCTTCTTGATACGGTCGTACTCGCCCCAGAACTCACACTCCCTGTAGCGTTTGGTGACGTCCTCGGGCGGGGCGAACACGGTTTCCATCTGGCTGCGGGCCGCTTGGATACCCTGCTGGCTGAGTATGTGCCCGACCTGCTTGCCGAGTTCGTGGCAGGCCCAGCCAAGGTGGGTTTCGAGCAGCTGCCCGACGTTCATGCGCGAGGGCACGCCGAGGGGGTTCAGGACGATGTCCACCGGTGTCCCGTCCGCGAGGAACGGCATGTCCTCCATGGGAAGAATCTTTGCAACGACGCCCTTGTTGCCGTGCCGCCCAGCCATCTTGTCGCCGACGGAGACCTTGCGCTTGGAGGCGACGTATACCTTCACCAGCTTGATCACGCCGGGCGGCAGCTCGTCACCGGTCTTGATGCGGTCAACGGTGTTCTTCGCCCGGTCCTCGATTTCCATCTCCCGGGTGCGCACTTCCTGATAGAGTGCCTTGATTTCCTGCCCGACCTTGCCGTCCACGGGCAGCATGCCGGTGTCGAGCGAGTGGCGGACGTAGGCCACGGCTTCAGGGGTGGGCTTGTCGCCCGGGCGCATTTCGACCTGGCCGGTCTCGAAGTTGACGATTTCCTTTTCGAGATGGTCGAGGATCCGGGCCAGCCGTTCATCGAATTCAGCCCAGAGCGACTCCCGCTCTGCCTGGCGCCTTGTTTCTGCCTCGGCGATGCGGGTCTTGTCGTCCCGGTCGCTCTTCTGGCCACGTTCCTTGCGGCTGAATGTCTTGATGTCTATGACGATGCCGCCCGCACCCGGGGGCACCTTGAGCGAGGCGTCCCGCACGTCCCCGGCCTTCTCGCCAAAGATCGCGCGCAGGAGCTTCTCTTCCGAGGAGAGCTCCGTTTCCCCCTTGGGGGTCACCTTGCCGACGAGGATGTCCCCGGGGCTGACCTCTGCGCCGATGAACACGCAGCCGTTCTCGTCCAGCTTTCCGAGCGCTTCCTCGGAGGTGTTGGGGATGTCGCGTGTAATTTCCTCCTTCCCGAGCTTCGTGTCGCGCGCGTCTATCTCGAACTCCTCCACGTGAATGGAGGTGAAGACTTCGTCACGCACGAGACGCTCGGAGAGCAGGATGGCGTCCTCGAAGTTGTGGCCACCGGCGCTCATAAATGCGGCGAGGACGTTGCGTCCAAGGGCGAGTTCGCCCTTTTCGGTCGCCGGTCCGTCCGCCAGCACCTGTCCTGCCTCGACCTTTGACCCCTCCAGAACGACGGGGCGCTGGTTCATGCAGGTGTTCTGGTTGGAGCGCTTGTACTTGAACAGGTCGTAGGTGTCGGTCTCGCCCGTGTCAGTCCGGATGACGATGCGGCTGGAGGAGACGTGCTCCGCCACGCCGCCGCGCTTGGCGATCACGCAGATGCCGGAGTCCCGCGCCACCTTCTCCTCGATACCGGTACCAACGAGCGGTGCCTCGGTGACGATGAGAGGCACGGCTTGGCGCTGCATGTTCGATCCCATGAGCGCGCGGTTTGCGTCGTCGTGCTCGAGGAAGGGGATGAGTGCGGCGGAGACGGAGACGAGCTGCTTTGGCGAGACGTCCATGTACTCCACTTCGTCCGGCCGCACGCGGGGGAAGTCACCGCGCTTGGCGCAGAGAACCGTGTCGAGGACGAACTTGAAGTCGTCGCTCAGGGGTGCATTGGCCTGTGCGATCGTGAAGTTGTCCTCCACATCCGCCGTAAGGTAATCCACCTGCTCGTTGTGAACCTTGGCGCTCCGCACCTGACGGTAGGGCGTTTCGATGAAGCCGAAGGGGTTGATACGCGCAAAGGTGCAGAGGGAGCTGATGAGCCCGATGTTCGGTCCTTCGGGGGTTTCGATGGGGCAGATGCGGCCGTAGTGAGTGTGGTGCACGTCACGCACCTCGAAGCCGGCGCGGTCGCGGGAGAGGCCGCCCGGGCCAAGGGCACTGAGCCGGCGCTTGTGGGTCAGCTCCGCCAGCGGGTTCGTCTGATCCATGAACTGGGAGAGCTGCGAGCGGCCGAAGAAATCGCGCACGGCGGTGACGAGCGGCTTCGCGTTGATGAGGTTCTGCGGAAGCATGTTCTCGAGATCCACGATGCTCATGCGTTCACGCGCGGTCTTTTCGATGTCGGCAAGGCCGGTGCGAATCTGGTTCTGGAGAAGCTCGCCCACGCAGCGCACGCGCCGGTTTCCAAGGTGGTCAATGTCGTCCGGCTCCACCTCCTCTTCGGAAAGGAGAACGAGGTGCTTCATCACGTGGATGAGGTCCTCGATCTGGAGCAGGCGCTCGGCAAGATTGTCCTCCTTGTCCGTGCCACGGTAGAAGCGCTTGTTGATCTTGTACCGGCCAACGGCCCCGAGGTCGTAGCGCTTCTCGTTGAAGAAGGTCTCCTCGACGAGGCGCTTGCCGGCGACGACGCTGACCGGGTTTCCCGGGCGCATCTTGCGGAAGAACTCCACCACCGCGTCCTCGAGCGTGCGGATCTTGTCCTTGTTGAGCGTGTTGAGGATGGGGCCGGGCAGGTCGGGATTCTCGAGCTTGACCAGCTTGACGGACTTGATGCCGGCGCGGCCGCAACGGCGCAGGAGGCTCGTCGTGACGGGCTCCCATGTCTCCGCCAGAACCTCGCCGGTCTTCATGTCAATGACGTCGGCGGCAAGGATGCGGCCGACCAGGTGCTCGTAGCCCTCCGCCACGGTGAGGTGGACGCTGGTGACCCCGGCGTTACGCAGTGCCTCGATGGCCTTCTTGGTGACCTTGGCGCCGCTTTCGACGACTTTTTTGCCGCGATCGTCGCGGATGGTCTCGATGAATTCGACGCCGAGAAACTGGTCGAGGTTGTCAATGGGGGTGGCGCCACCGGCAAAGTCGTCCAGCGGGAGGCTTTCGACGTCGAAGAATTCCTCCGCCAGCCTCGAGTCGTCCGTGTAGCCGAAGCAGCGCAGGAACGTCGTGGCGGGTATCTTGCGCTTCCGGTCGACGATGACGTACATGACACCGTAGATATCAATTTCGAACTCCACCCATGCGCCGCGATAGGGTATGACGCGGGCGGAGTAGGTGTACTTGCCGTTGGGGTGGGTGCTCCGTGAGAAGGAGACGCCCGGGGAGCGGTGGAGCTGCGAGACGATGACGCGCTCGGCACCGTTGATGATGAAGGTTCCCTGGTCAGTCATCAGGGGGATCTCCCCCATGTAGACCTCTTGTTCCTTGATGTCGTGGATTTCGGGCTGCCCGGTGTCCTCGTTGATTTCGCGGACGATGAGCTGGAGCTTGAGCTTGAGCGGGGCGGCGTAGGTCATGCCCCGGTCAATGCATTCCTTGACGGTATACTTTGGGGTTCCAAAGGTATACTCGATGAACTCAAGGGAGGAGGGGTCCCCCGGGGGGTGGATGGGGAAGACGGAGCGAAAGACCTCCTGGAGCCCCTTGATGATGCGCTGGTCGGGCTGTTCCTCGAACTGAAGGAAGTCGGCGTAGCTTTGCTTCTGCGTCTCCAGAAGGTAGGGCATCTCCATCGTCTCGGGGATGCGAGCGAAGGACAGACGCCCGGCACTGGAAGTGTTGGCTGTCAAGGGGAACCTCCTTGCCAAAGTCGGAGCGATTTGATGATGACGGCGGCCGAGTGGCCCCTGACCGGGTCCGGGCCCACGGCCCCTCCGGTCAGTACCAACGACAACAAGCCTCCCTCACCCTGGTGGGGCATGGGCGGCGTGGCGATTGGGTTTGAAGTGTTGCGAATCCGTAAGCCCGATCGGTGGTCAACGGCTGGCCTTTTGAAGGTGGAAAGGTCGTGGCGAGCCCTTCCAAGCTTAGGAAAATCATGGGAGAAGGGGCCGCTGTCAAGGGCTATCCGGCACGATTGAGCAAAGGATTGCCGCCCGCCCGGAGAGCATTCCCTGCGGGCAGGCGGCAAAGCCAGGTGGGCAGCGGGTCTCAGGTAACCTCGACGACGGCCCCGACGTCCTCGAGCTGCTTCTTGAACTTGTCCGCTTCGTCCTTCGAGACGTCCTTGGCGACTTCCTTCGGGGCGCTCTCGACAAGGTCCTTGGCTTCCTTGAGGCCGAGGCTCGTGATGGCGCGGACCTCCTTGATGACCTTGATTTTCTCCTTGCCGGCGTCCTTGAGGACGACGGTGAACTCGGTCTTCTCCTCGGCGGGGGCCGCCTCTGCGCCACCGGCCGGGGCGGCACCGGCGACTGCGACCGGCGCGGCGCTGACACCGAAGGTTTCCTCGGCCATCTTCACGAGGTCGGCGATCTCCATCAGGGTCTTGCTCTTCAGTGCCTCAATGATTTCTTCGTTCGAAAGAGCCATGAGTCTTGATCTCCTTGGTTCTGGCTGTTCTTTGAAATGGCAGCCGGCATGGGCCGCTGGCGGGTGGTTCGTGGGTTCCTTGGGGAGCTGGCTTGGGGCAGGGTGCCCTCAGGCGGCCTCCTCCTCCTTCTTTCTGCGGATGGCGTCCAGCACGTACACTGTGTTGGACACGGTGGCGTTGAGGGCAAAGACGAGCTTCTGCGGCGGGGCCTGCAGACTGCCGAGGAAACGCTGGAGCAGTTCCTCGCGTCCCGGGAGCCTTGACAGCTCCTGCGCCTTGGCGGCGTCGAGCACGGCACCGTCAAGGTAGCCGCCTTTCATCTCGAAGCGATCGTTCTCCTTGCAGAACTCCGCGATGAGCTTGGCGGGGACGACCGGGTCCTCGAGCCCGACGGCGATCACCGTCTCACGGGTCAGGAGGTCGCCGAACTGGTCGGGATCAATCCCGGCCCTGTCGAGCGCCCGCTTGAGCAGCGTGTTCTTGACGACCTTGAGCGCGACGTTGTTTTCCCGCAGCTTTGCACGCAGTTGCGTTGCTTCCGCGAGGGTCAGCCCCTTGTTGTTGCACAGTAGAAAGCCGTGCCCCTTTTGGATCAGGGTCGCGGTAAACGCGATGACGGCTTCTTTCGGGGCACGTCCCCGGCGCTTGCGCGCCTCTCTTCCTGGTTTGGCCATGGATTCTCACCTCCTTCCGGCCTGGATTGGTTGCCCGGGCCCTTCTTCGAAGGAGTGCCCGGACAGCCGAAGGGAATCCAGCGGCCACACAGGAAGGGGCTGCGGGAGGAGAATCGCTTCGACGTGACTCGGGCCTCGGCGGGAAGGCTTCTCGCGTGGAGGAGCCACTTACGGTCCGGGGGCAGAGGCCATCCCGGTTCCCATCCCGCTTTCTCGGGCCTTGGGGCTCCGCCCTCCCCCACTGACGCGGCGAAGGGACGGAAGCTTATGTAACACGCACCGGAGAGCAGCCGTGTAGAGTGCCTCCGGGCGGGTAACTCCTGGTCCGGCTACTCGGCGCCGACGGCGGCCGGGTCCAGCCGCAAGCCGGGGCTCATCGTGCTGGAGAGCGCAATGGAGCGGACGTACTTGCCTTTGGCTGCGGCGGGGCGGGCCTTGATCAGGGCGTTAAGGAGCGCCTTCACGTTTTCGACCAGCTGCCCGTCCTCAAAGGCCATGGTTCCGACGCGCACGTGGACGATACCGTAGCGGTCGAGCCGGTACTCGACGCGCCCCGCCTTGAGCGCCCCGACGGCATCCTTGACGTTCATCGTCACGGTGCCGGCCTTCGGGTTGGGCATCATGCCGCGCGGGCCGAGGACCTTGCCCAGCTTGCCGACGACGCGCATCATGTCCGGCGTGGCAATGGCGGCGTCGAAATCGAGGAAGCCGCCCTGGATCTTCTCTGCCAGGTCATCGCCGCCAACCACGTCGGCGCCGGCTTCCTCCGCCTCGCGGACCTTTTCGCCCTTGGCAAAGACGGCGACGCGGACCGACTTGCCGGTGCCGTGTGGCAGGCTGACCGTGCCGCGGACCTGCTGCTCGGCGTTACGCGGGTCAACGCCCAGCCGCACGTCGAGGCTCACCGTCTCGGTGAACTTCGCGAAAGTGATCTGGCGAAGGAGCGAGACGGCCTCCTCCACGTTGTGCAGCTTTGTCTTGTCGGTGAGTTTTGCCTTCTCGAGGTACTTCTTACCGTGCTTCGGCATGACATTTCTCCTGTGGTGCATGCGGGAGGCCTCAGGGGACGCTCCCTCCCACGGGTATGCCTCCCTCGCAGATGGGGGAGGTGTCGAGGTGCCCGGGCGGGGCGCCTCAGTCCTTCACGTCGAGTCCCATGCTCCGGGCGGTGCCTGCGACCATGGAGATGGCCGTCTCCATGCTGGCAGCGTTAAGGTCGCGCATCTTCATTTCTGCGATTTCCTGAAGCTGGGCCCGGGAGACCTTTCCGACCTTGTCCTTGTTGGGGACGCCCGATCCCTTCTCGATGCCTGCGGCACGGAGGAGAAGTACTGGGGCGGGGGGCGTCTTCAGCTCGAAGGTGAAGGAACGGTCGGAGAAGACGGTGATCACCGCCGGCACCACGAGGCCCTTTAGTTCGGGCTTGTTGGTACGGGCGTTGAACTGCTTGCAGAAGTCCATGATGTTCAGGCCGTGCTGGCCGAGGGCGGGGCCGACGGGTGGCGCGGGGTTGGCGGCTCCGGCGGGGCACTGCAACTTGACCTGTGCTACGACTTTCTTCGCCATTTTCTCTCTCCGGTAAAATCGCGCTCCTTTGGGCGGAGCGCGCGTCTGGCATCACTGCTTTCACCCGCGCGGAGCGGTGTGTTACTTCGCCGTGTCCACCTCGAGGACGTCCACATCCACAGGCGTGTCCCGGCCGAAAATCTTGACGTTGACGCGGAGGCGGGCGCGCTCGTGGTCAATTTCGGCGACTTCGCCGGTGAAGTTCGAGAAGGGGCCCTGGATGACCTTCACCTTGTCGCCCTTGCGGAAGCGGATTTCCGGCTTGGGCTTGTCCTTCTTGTCCTCGATCAGGCCGAGCACGTTCTTGACTTCTTCCTCGCTCAGCACCGAGGGTTTGTCGTCGGCCCCAACGAACTGGGACACGCCGCCGATCTCCCGGATCATCTTGAAGAGTTCCTCATCCGGGTCCATCCGGATGAAGACGTAGCCGGGCATGAAGTTCCGCGTGCTTTCGCGCTTCTTGCCCTCCTTGACCTCGACGGTCTTCTCCTCGGGGATGATGATCTCGCCGAGCTTGTCACGCAGGCCTTCGATGGAGGCGCGGTGTTCGATGTCGCGCTTCACTTTGCGTTCGAAGCTGGAGTGCGTGTAGATGGCGTACCAGTTCACTTTGTTTCCTTGGGCGGCTTCCTGGGGTCGTGGTTGCTTGCCGGCGGTGTCTGCTTTGCGGCCGGCCGGGGAAGGGAATTCAGGTTCCGAAGCTGAGCAGGAAGCTTACGACCCGGGTCACGGCGACGTCCCAGACCCCGATCACGGTGGAGAGGATCGCGGCGGCCACCAGTACGATGGTGGTGTAGGTCTTCACCTGCTCCTGCGTGGGCCAGACGACCTTGCCCATCTCCGTGCGGACTTCGCCGAAGAATATCCTGACTTTGTCGAAAAATCCGATTTTTTCAGCCATCCGGCTTGCTCTGGCTCCTTGGCACAAAAAGGCTTTCCTCTCGGGCGGGATTAGCCGCCGCGCGTGCGGGGGAGTTGGCAGGGGCAGAGGGACTCGAACCCCCAACCTGCGGTTTTGGAGACCGCTGCTCTACCAATTGAGCTATACCCCTGCAGCCCTGCGACGCGCAGGAAAGCGCCACTCACGAGAGGCGATTCCCTCGTGAAGGGCCCCTGAAAGAGGGCAATCGCCCCCCGGAATGCAAGGGCAATCTTCCCCCGGACAGCTCATTTTCCGAGGAACCCGGCCGTCCACGGGGAGGGGAGCTTCAGTCCTCCTCCTGCTCCTGCGAGCGACGCCCCCCGAAGATGCCGCGTACGGCTCCCTCGGCATCACGGACGGCACCTTCGGCATCCCGGATCGCGCCAGTGGCGCGGCCCATATCAAGCGGGACGTTCTCGCGGAGCTTGTCCACGGCTCCCTCGATCTCCCTGCCGCCAGCCTCGATAAGGCGCGCGGCCTCCTCCACCTGACGCCCGGCCTCCTCCACGGCACTGGCCAAGGGTGTCCCGATGCTCCCGAGGATGGCATCCACGAGGCGCTCCAGGAAGGTTGACCATCCCTCGCCGCCACGCGCATCCGAGGGGAGATTGAACCAAATGGGGAAGGCGAGGGGCCGGTCCGCGGCGTCCAGAACCCGCAGGGATTCCACAAGCACGCGCGTGGCAGAGTCCTTCTCGTCCAGGTCGAAGCGCTTGAGGCGGAACCGGAGATTGCCATCCAGCCGGGCGTCCTGGATGGCGGCCTCGAATCGGGTCGTCAAGCGCCCGGACTGCACGTTGGGGATGCCTCCGAGCGGGTACTCCTCCGCTTCGAGCAGCAGGAGGGTGGGACCCTGGAAGGTGGAGTCGGCAAGGGCGCCTTCGCCCCGCAACCGGAGGAGCGTGCCGGGGTCGCCGGAGACGAAGGAGATGAGCAGCTCGGCCGGCCGGTCCATGACCTGCGGGTAAGTGACATCCAAGGCTTCTATACGCCCGTCGCGGAGGGGAATCACCCTGTCCCGGTTGCCTCGCATGGTGGAGACAATTTCGAGATCGTCCATGAGCAACTTGGCCACTTCGACGCGGCCCCAGTCCTCCTCGGCCGGGACTTCGGGTTCCTCCTCCGCGATGACCGGTTCCTCCGCGGGTGGTGCGTCCGGCTCCTCGCCGGGCGGCACGTCTTCCGGCCACTCCTCGTGCGGCTGCTTTTCTTTGGGGGGGCGGACCCGCTCCTCTCCCATGCGGAGGGGCGGCTCCGGGTCGAGGGCATTGGCGAAGAGATGGGCGAACTCCGCGACGTTCTGGCCGAGCGTCTTGGTCTCCTCCGAGAAGCTCTCGAGGGAGACCCGCGTGCCGTGATCCTCGAGCAGGGCGACCCGGATTTCCGGCTCGGGCAGGGTCTGGAAGAGCCGTTCGACCTGTGCTGCGAGCCGGAAGTCGGGCATGTACAGGAGGGTAGGGCTCTGGAAGCGGTCCGGCCCGCTCAGGCGCAGGCCCGCGACGGTGAGCCGGGTTTGCTCGTCGCTGAGCTGCTCAAGATTGTCCGGCAGCAGAAGGTTGTGGATTTCGAGGGAGGCAAGGACCATGGAGGATTCCTGCATGGCTTCGGGGCGGGCGTAGAAGTCGCGGACCCGGATTTCGATGTCCTTCAGGGCAACGCGGGAAACCCGAAGACCACTGGGGGCCTTGTCCTTCTCCTTCTCTTCCTCTTCTTCTTCCTCGTCCTCGAAGTCTTCCTTGGCCTCGTCCTCCTCTTCCCATTCCTCCATGGTTTCCTCGATGCGCTGGAGCAGGGCGTAGAGGTTGCGCTCTCCGTCGCGGCGAGTCTCCAGGTTCACACGCAGGCCTTCGAGTTCCACCTCGCGAATGTGCGGGCGGGAGGTCATGAGGGAGAACAGCCCGACGCTGGCATGCAGCCGATCCAGGTTCAGGATGTCTTCCCGGCCGAACCCTTCAAGATTGGCGACGCGGAGGCCTTCCACGCCGGCGGACCGGCCGAGCAGCGAGAGGCGGACCTTCTCGATCTGTACGTCGGTCTGGAGGAGGTCGGAAAGGATGCGTTCACCCTGAGACCGGGCGATGCCGGGAGCGGCAAGTCGGAGAACCACAAGGGCAAGGAGGAGGAGGCCGGCAAGCCCGATCGCCCCCTTGAAGAGAAGGGGCTTCCACCGCCGGGGCGGGGTTGATGCCCCGGAGGGCTGATCCGGCTTTGCGGCCTCATTGCCGTTCCCTGGCGGAGTGGGCTGCTCTTTTTTTTCGTTGTTTTCGTCCATGGGCGGAGTTCCTCAGGAGGTTGAGGGGGAGGGCGTGTGACTGCTGCCGGTGTGTCCGAACCCGCCGGCGCCGCGGGAGGTTTGGCCGAGATCTTCGACAGGCTGCCATTGCAGGCGCTCGACCCTTGCGAGGACGAGCTGGGCAATGCGCATGCCTCGCTCGATAGTGAAACCTTCCTGTCCGAGATTTGCGAGGATGATCTGCAACTCGCCACGATAATCGGCATCTATCGTGCCGGGTGAGTTGAGCACCGCGATGCCGTGACGGAGGGCGAGACCGCTTCGCGGCCGCACTTGGGCCTCGTATCCGGAGGGTATGGCCAGCCGGAGCCCCGTTGGCACAAGGACGATCTTTCCCTGAGCAACAAGCATGGGCTCCTGGACGGCGGCGAGCAGGTCCATGCCGCTGGAACCTTCGGTCTGGTACGCCGGCAGGGGGAGGCCGGCTGCGTGTGACAGGACGGTGACAGGAACGTGGATCATTGGCCCAAGAAGACTTTGCGGTAGTGTTTCAGAGATTATCCACAGGAGGGAGGGACAAAACAGCCCCAATTTTCGCGGTCATCGGTGACTTATCCAGAGTTTTTCCACAGGGGGAAATCCCGGAATCCCACAGGCGCAGGGTGGCACAACGATGGGCAAACGGCGTGCAACTGTCATGATGGCAGTCCTTCACGGGCGGGACCGCAGACGCCCCCGCGCTTCCCACAGCAGCCGGAGAGTTTCCATCACGGTCACCCCGAGATGGAGCTTCGAGGCCCCGTGCTTGCGGTCGTAGCGCAGGATGAACGGCACCTCCTCGATGCGCAGGTGCCCGAGTGCAGCCATGTTGACAAGAAGCTGGTCCGTGCATGCAAACCCGTTCCGCGTGATCAGGTCATTTCCGTATTCCTCAAGCGCCCGCCGCACAAGCCCTGCACGGTACGCGCGGAACCCGCAAGTGTAGTCCCTTACGCCTGGAATCCTCAACATGAGCATGAAGACGATCCGCGCGCCGAAGCTGAGAGCGCGCCGGAAGAGCGGCACTCCAACCTGGCGTGATCCGCGCCGGTATCGCGATGCAATGACCATGTCAGCCCCTTCAGCAATGTGTTCGAGCATGGGGACGACGGTGGCGGGCGGGTGCGTGTTGTCCGCGTCCATGCAGACGACGACATCGCCGTCGTCCCGTGCTTCCTCCAGCGCCGCACGGAGGCCCGTCTTGATGGCCTCGCCGAGGCCACGATTCTGCGGATGCTGGACAAGGCGGACCGGGACGCCCTTCTCGGCGGCGAGCCGGACCACCGGGGCCGTCCGGTCCGTGCTGCCGTCGTCCACGACGACAATGATGGGGTCGGCCGATGCAGGCAGCCGGCGAAAGAGGCGCTCGAATTCCCGGAAAAGGGGCGGGAGCCCCCGGGCTTCGTTGTAGGCGGGGAGGGCAACAATCAGACGGGGCATGGACGGGGGATGGGAAGCCTTGGGGCAGGGGTCGGAGCGGACCGCCCTCTCCTCCACCGCCGGGTGCGCTGGGGCAAACGATTAAGCTTCCGCCGAGGCGCCCCTGGCTGGCTAACCCCGCCGGCCACGGTTCATCCAACGGTCGAAGGAGAGCATCCCCGCGCCATAGAGAATCAGGACGAGGGAGCAAACGAGCATCGTCCAATCCAGGCGCGCCGCGTGGGTGCCGGCCCAGAAGCCCTCCGCCGCGAAGACGGGGAGTTTCGTCGTCAGAATGGCGACGACCATGATAACCAGAGGAGGCACGGCCGCCAAGCGCGTCATCAGGCCCAGCACCAGCAGCGTACCCGAGAGCATTTCGAAGAAGCCCACGAAGGAGGAAACCAGGCCGGGCAGGGGGAAACCGATCTCCTCGAACCGGCCCGCCCCGCGATCATCCGGAAAGAGGAACTTCTGCATCCCTGCGTGCAGGAAGATGAGCCCGGTGGTAAGCCGGATCAGGAGGATGCAGAGCGGACCGGCGCTCGGGTTGTCTTCTGTGAGGAAGCGGGGAATGGGCATCGTGCGGAGATCCTCTGTTGGAATGAGCTGCCGCTGGTTACTCCACCTCAGGGGCTGGACAGAACACAACCGTGGAATGGGGGCAGGCGAACCGATGCGGTTTTCCGTGCTCTGGCAACACCTTGGCTCTTGACGGGGGCAGTCGGTTGCGGTTCTTTCGGCGGCCCTGTGGTGGAGAGGCCTTTCCACCGAGGCACGAGTTTACGCGCGGAAGGGGGGTGTTACCCCAGCATGCCGATGATTAACGTCGAAGAGGGTGAGCCGATTGATCGGGCCCTCAAGCGGTTCAAAAAGGAGTGCCAGAAGAGCGGCATCCCGGCGGAAGTCCGCCGCCGCGAATTCTACGAGAAGCCTTCCGTCCGCCGTAAGAAGAAGGAAGAGGCCGCCCGGCGCAAGATGCGCCGCCGGCTCATGAAGCAACGCCGCCGCATGGAGAGCATGTAGGCTCCCCGGCTGAGCTTCCCATTACCAGACAACCAGAACGACGGCCGCCCGGTTTTCCTTCCGGGCGGCTGCAGTTTTTTCCACAGCTTCCGCAAAAAAAGGAAATCCCCGTTGCTCCGCGTCCTCCCGAACCATCAGCCTTGACGGTGCTGCCTGCCATGCTGAAGGCAGGTCCCGTTGCGCCATGCTGTGCACCCGCTGACGGCCCGCCCCGGGCCAAGGTTCCCGATCCTCTGGCACACGGTGGTACCCCTTAAGTGTTCCTCAAACGAATCGAACTCCAAGGCTTCAAATCGTTCGCCCACAAGACGGCGATCGAGCTGCAGGACGGGGCGACGGTGGTCGTCGGCCCGAACGGCTGCGGCAAGTCCAACGTGTTGGACGCCATCCGCTGGGTCCTCGGAGAGAAGAGCGCGAAGTCCCTCCGCGGCTCGAAGATGGGTGACGTGGTGTTCCGGGGCTCCTCCGCCCTCAAGCCCGCTCACTTCGCCCAGGTGAACCTGATCGTTAACAACGAGGCAGGTCTGCTGAAGATGGACCACAGCGAGGTGGTGGTGACGCGCCGGCTCTTCAGCAACGGCGATTCGGAGTACATGATCAACCGGCACAAGGCCCGGATGCGCGACATCCACGAGCTGTTCCTGGACACGGGCCTCGGGGCCGATGGGTACTCGATCATCGAGCAGGGCCAGATCGGCCAGATGGTCTCCGCGAAGCCCGCGGAGCGCCGCGCACTGTTCGAGGAGGCAGCCGGCATCTCCCGCTACAAGGCCCGGCGGGAGGAGACGCTTCGCAAACTGGTCCGCACGGAGGAGGACCTGCTGCGGCTGTTCGACATCGTGAGCGAGGTGGAGCGGAGCTGCAATTCTCTGTACCGGCAGGCAAAGAAGGCGGAGCGCCACCGCCGGTACTCCCGCCGGCTGAGGCGGCTGCAGAAGCGCCTGTTGGTGCGCCGGCACGAACTGCTCGAGGAGAAGCTCGGGACGGTAGGTGAGGAGCTTGCCCGCGTGCGGGCGGATTTCGAGGAAGCGGCGGCACGGCTCGCCTCCGCCGAGGCCAGGCGCGCCGAATCGGCCCGTCTGCTGGAGGATTTCCAGAGCAAGTACCAGGACCTGCAGCAGCAGCGCTACGACGCCCAGGCTGCGCTCAACCGCGAGCAGCGCCGCATTGAGAGCGCACGCCAGACGCTGGAGGCGGTGGCCGAACGCCGCACCCTGCTGGAGCGCGAGCTGACCTCCCAGGACAACCGGCTCTCGGTCCTGCGGCAGACGGTGCAGGCCCTCGAAGAGGACCTGACCCGGGAGAAGAAGTCTCTGGAAGAGCGGTCCGCCACCGCGGAGGAGAAGAATGCCCGGCTGGAGGCGTTGCGCCGGGACCACGACGAGGTGACACGCCGGGTGGCACGGCTCCGCCAGGAGCTTCAGACGGAGCGCGCCCGCGAGGCCAGGGTGCTCCAGGACAAGCGCCTCGCGGAGTCACTGATCGAGCGGCTCGGGTCGGAGCTGGAAAGCCACGATGAGGTGGTGGAGCGGCTGCAGAGTGAAGCGGAGGAAGCGCGCGAGCAGGCCGACACCGCGCGCTCCGAGCTGGGGCAGCGCCGGGACACTCTTCACGACCTGCGCGAACAGCTCCAGAAGTTCAAGGCAGAGATTTCCCACGGCAACGTGGAAAAGAGCGAGCTGGCGGCCCGGGCTGAGGAAGTGACCCGCGAGTTCCAGCGCGCCGCCTCCCGCCTTCAGGCTCTTCAGGAGCTGGAGGACAGTTACGAAGGCTTCTACCGGGGCGTGCAGGTGGTCATGCGGGCAGCCCGGGATGGGCAGCTCCAGGGGATCATCGGGGTGCTGACCAATCTGCTCACGGTGGAGAGCCGGCACGAGACGGCCATTGAGGTGGCGCTCGGTGGAGCGCTGCAGGACATCGTGACTGAGGGCGAGCGTCATGCCCAGGCGGCCATCGCCATGCTCAAGGGCCAGAAGTCCGGCCGGGCGACGTTCCTGCCGCTCGACCTGCTCAAGCCGAACGTGCGCTACGATCACCTGCGCCATGTGCTTTCACGCGCCGGAGTGGTCGGGTTCGCGCGTGATTTGGTGACCTTCGACCCGCGCATCGAGCCGGCTGTGGAACGCCGGCTGGGCAACACCATCGTGGTGGAGGACCTGCCCGTGGCCGTCGGGCTCCAGCGCGAGGGCATCCGGAACCGGTACGTGTCGCTGGAGGGCGAACTGGTGGACCCGAGCGGCGTGATGACCGGCGGTTCGCACCAGTCACGAGGCCTGCTGACCCGCACGCGGGAAATCCGCGAGCTGCGCGAGCACACAGACCGGCTGGACTCGGAGCGCAAGGACCTCAACGAACGGCTCGGGGCGATGTCCGACCGGCTGTCGCAGTGCCATGCCCAGGCGGCGGAGCTCCAGTCGCGCATCCACGAGGAGCAGATGGCCGAGGCACGCGCGGAGAAGGACCTGCAAGCGGCGGAGTCGCGTTCCCGCGAACGCCGCAACGCCCTGGCCACGGCCGAGGCACGGCAAGTGCAGCAGCGCCACGACCTCCAGCGCCATCGTGAGACAGCCGCCGAATGCGAGACCGCGCTCACTGAACTGGAGTCCACCATTGCCCAGCGCGAAAAGGACCTCGAGGACATGGAGTCCGGCTCGCCGGGACGTTCGAGCGAGCTGACCGCGCTGGCCGACGAAGCCTCCGAGGCACGGGCCACGGTGAGTGCGCTCCGGGAGCGGGTGAATGCGCTCGAGTCCAAGATAGAAGAGCTGCGCCGCGACCGCGAGGGCGCCGGCAGCGAGCAGCAGGAACGCCGCAAGGAACTGGACGAGCTGGACGAGCGTGAGGCAGGCGCACGCGAGGAGGAACGCAAGGCTGAGGAATTGCTCGGCGAGCTGATCCGCGAGCGTGACGACATCGAGTCACGCCTCTCCTCCATGACGCAGGAGAACGAGCAGAGCCTGCGCAAGGCCCGTGAGGGACAGGCAGAGGTGCAGGCGCTCCAGCGCGACCGCAACGCCAAGGAGAACGTTCTCCGCGAGGCGGAATCGAAGGCCACGGAGCTTCGCGCACAACTCGACTTCCTCTCTCAGGAGGCCGAGGAGGAGTTCGGTCAGGGCATCGCGGCGCTGCGGGAAGAGCTGCAAGGGCCGGCGGCGGCCGAATCGGAGGGCCTCGTTTCTCCAACAGGCGAGGACGCCGGGGAGGAGGAACGAGCCCGAGAAGAGGAGGAAGATCTGCACGCCGGGGACGAACAGGTCGAGGACCCGGCCGAGCTCCGCCGGCTGGTGAACGAGCTGCGTGAGAAGATCTCACGCATGGGCGCCGTGAACGAAACGGCCATCGAGGAGTACAAGGAACAGAAGGAACGGCTGGATTTCCTCACCGCCCAGCGCGACGACCTGATCGCGGCGAAGGACTCCCTCACGGAGACGATCAGGAACCTTGACGAGACGACCTCCCGGCTCTTCCACGAAGCCTACGAGGGAATCCGGAAGAACTACCGCGAGAACTTCCGGCGCCTCTTCTCCGGCGGCGAGGGTGACCTCCGCCTGATCGAGCAGGAGAACGAACCAGAGCCTGGCATTGAGGTTTTCGCCCAGCCGCCCGGAAAGAAGATCGGCGAGTCCATCACGCTGCTCTCAGGTGGGGAGCAGGCGCTGACTGCCATCGCCCTCATGATCGCCATGTTCCAGTTCAGGCCCTCGCCCATCTGCGTGCTGGACGAGATAGACGCACCGCTGGACGACGCCAACTGCCGGCGCCTGTGCGACATGCTCGCCGAATACAGCCGCAACACCCAGTTCCTCATCATCACGCACAACAAGGTGACCATGAGCCTCGCTGACACGGTCTATGGCGTGACGATGCAGGAGCCGGGCATCAGCAAGATGGTGAGCGTCCGCTTCGACAAGATCGAAGAAAGCGGCCTCCTCGAGGACAACGGCGCAGCCGGGTGAAGGGGCGCCTTCGGACCCGCTTGGGATCGCTGCGCTGCAGACCTGCCTCCGGGATATCATACTCCTTCAGGAACTATTATTGATTCGGCCGGCGCTTCTATTTTGGGCCGAGCGCTGCCATGACGTTTTCCATAAGGAACAAACCCGCGCCAAGAGCAGCAGGCCCTGGGCGGGCTCAGACTTCGCACAAAATCGGTATTCTGCGGTTTTCCGGGGGCAACGGGCGAAGCTTCCTTGGTCGTTTTTCCTTGTGCTCTGACGGCGGGGCAGTGTTAACTGTCTGGTGGGGTGGGAGACCTTGGCCCTTTTCAAAAGCCTTTCTTCGGAGTTCGAAAGGGCGCCCACTCCCCCGGACAGAGGAGGCTGCAAATGGTTGCCCATCTCCGTTTTCTCGTTTTCCTGCACCTTCTTATCATGCTGGCATTACCGGGGATGCTCTTCTCCGCCGATACGGATCGCCACTTGGGCCGGGTGGAAGGTGACGGCCAATGGATGCGGCCGGGTGACGCGACCTACCTCGAGTGGAGCTTCCGTAACCTTGGCTTCCATCGCGACCGCTTCCAGCACGGCATCAAGGTCAGGCTCCAACTGAATGTGACGAACACGGTCAGTGGCGGTTCCGGGTACAGCACTGCTGTACGCGTCAGGGTGATCAACCCGGTTACGCTTGAAGAGGACGTTTTCGACCATGTCTGGCTGCAGAACACCCTCCAAGGTGCGACCACCGTTAGCCAGACGTCCGTTGCGGCCATCATTACGAACACCAATCCCTCCAACACGATGGGCTATGGTTATGTCACCTTCGCGGGTGTCACCACCGGCACCAACCTCATCAGCGACAGCGGCCGGCTCCTCGTGAGGGTCGAATGGAAGCCGGATTACTCTGTCGCCGACGATCACGGCATCTGGCATCCTCATGTGGGCTACTATTTTGACGAGGACGCAGTGGACATCACGCCTGCTGATGGGGCACCAATCAACCTTCCGCCAATCGCCAACGCGGGGGCAGACATTGTGGTGGAGGTGCCAACCTCCGGGAGCACGGCTTCCGTGATGCTTGACGGCTCCGCATCCGTGGACCCCGAGGGGGGGACGCTAAGTTATCTGTGGTATATTCCTGGCCACGGCGAGAAGACCGGTGTACAGCCGACGTATACGGGCCTTGGAGTCGGGCAGTATCAGGCGAACCTGACTGTCACGGATGATGCCATGCAACAGGACTCGGATGCTGTGAGGATTGACGTCGTCCTTCATGCACCAACGGCCTCCATTGACGGTATTCTGCTGAACGCTCTGCCCGTCACGAAGATCCATGAAGGCTGCGACTGGAACCTTCTGTTCCTGGGGTCCGCTGCCGATTCCCAGTATGAAATCACGGGCTGGTCCTGGCGCTCCAGTATAGACGGAGATCTTGGTTCCACCGAGGATCTGGTTGTCACCCCGGGCACGCTCAGCAGGGGGCACCACCGGATATACTTCAAGGTCACGAATGATCAGGGGACGGACTCTGCGGAGGCGGAGTCAGAATTCCTTGTGTCTCGGGACCCGAGATTCAGCACGTTGTATTCCCGGGCCGACCTGGTAGGCAGGTGGCAGGGCCGCACAGAGGTCGCGCTACTGATCGAGGCCCAGGAACTGGATCTTCAGGATGTGAGGGTGACCATGCTCGTGAATCCCGTTCAGGCCGGTGGCCCTCCACCCTGGAAGCTGTCCTTGGGCGACATCAACAGCAACTGTCTTAAGATGAATACCTTCCGTCATCAGTACTTCAAGTACTGGGACACCACCATGTGTACTCAGCCCTTCCCGCAGCCGGGGCCGAGTCTCCTTCCGGAACCACGGGAAGGAGCTGAATTGCATGAGATACGGTTTGAAGTAGAGGGGACGGATGAGGCTGGCTGGGATTTCAGTTTCATGGTGCCGGGCGACTATCCGGACGGGGACAAATACAAGGTGTGGCTCGGAATTCCAGGCCCAAAGAAAGCCCATCACTACGCCCTCGCATACAATTCATGGCGCCTGTCCGTACTGGCACCACCTCGCCTCGAAGACATGGGGGCCAGAATAAGCAATCACAGCCTCTGGATAGTGCATGCCAGCATCGCCCATGACCCTTTCTGGGAAGACCCCGATTTCCAGTCCCTGGTTGAGGTGCAATGGCCGGAGGCTCCGCCCCTGATTGCAGGCCCTGGAAGCCCGCCCGAACTGGAAGGCCTGTATAGACTGTCCAGCCATGGGGCACTCGCTGCGTTGACCGGCGAGGCCTATTACTCGGCTGGAGCAAGAATGTGCGGAGCGGTTGCGGCCGGAGATCCCATGGCGGCTTACGCTCACGGAGTGGAAACACTGCGCTTTGCCCACTGGTTCCGGGAGGAGCTATTCGAACTGGGGGATGCCTTCGAGCTCGTTCAGCCGCTCGTGGAAGCGATGACCGAGGCCGATGTACAGGGAAAACTGGACGAGTTGATCGCGGAAGGCTTCCCGCCTGAGATCAACCAGGCACTGCTGGACTACGGCATGACACAGGGGGAGATTGACGCCATCATACCAGGCCAGACCGCCGCGCACCTGGTTTTGGAAGAGGACGAGGACTTGGGAGCGCCTCCCCGCCAAGCGGCAGCGATGTACCCGGAGGAGATTCGCAAACTATTGCCGTCCGGGGCCATGTACGTCGCGGTTACCAATCCCCGAAAAGGCGGATGGGCCAGTGGTACCGTACACATAGACGCAGCCATCTGGGACAAGGAACCAAACATGGAGTGGAGCATGGTGCCCGTCCTCCTTGGCGTGTCGGTTGATGGGGGACTGCTTGGGGCGGAGCTGCCCATCGCCTGGAACACCACGAGCGCGGTCGAAGGTCAACACACGATTGGTATTGATGTGCAGTATGCAGACCCGGTGCTGGGAATTGCCTCGGACGTGATCACCGTGGTTGTGGACAATACCCCACCTGTACTGACGATCGTGTCCCCCGCACCGGTCAATTACCCGGAGGGTGTGGAGATTCCGGTCGAAACGATAGTCACGGACAACCTGGACGAGAATGCAGCGGTGGTGTGCCTGCTTCTTGATGGAGAACGGGTGGCTAGCCCGCTCAGCCCGGGGCCCGGCAGCCACACCCTTGAAGTTGTCGCCTCGGACCGGGCAGGCAACACCACCGCCCAGTCGGTGAGCTTCGGGGTGGCATCAACCCGGGTCGCAGACTGGGACCAGTTTCCCTTTTAGGGGCTTCTCGAGCAAACCCTGCTTTCGAGACCAGAGGACAGCCGCCTTCTCTCTGATTCAGAGACAACCCACCTTGCCGCTTGACCACCTGTTGTGGGAGGGGGTCCGTCATGTATGTGACCGCTTGGAAAAGCGACTCGTGAAGGCGAATCATACAAATCAAAAGGAGTGCCCCCAGAATGGGTCAGGAGATCGAGACCACCGTTGAGGTGGAGAACGGAGCCGCAGATGCGGCGGTGAACGGAGCGGAACCGGCAGCAAACGGTGCGGAGGCAACCGCCGGCATCGTGAAGCAGTTGGGGACTCTCTCGGAGAGCGGCGGGGACATGGGAGTGATCCAGGCTGTCCTCATTGACGTCGGCCTGATGGTGCTCGGGGCGGTCGTGATCCTGGTCGTGGGCCGCATCGTGGCGGGCATCCTCCGCAACCTTCTGCGGCGGGTGCTGACGAGGAGCCACATGGAGCCCACGCTGGTCTCCTTCTTCTGCAACCTGGCTTTCGTGGCCATGATGGTGTTCGTGGTGATCATGGCGCTGGGTCAGCTCGGCGTACAGACGACCTCCTTCATAGCGATCCTCGGTGCCGCCGGTCTGGCCATCGGCTTTGCACTGCAGGGCTCGCTGGCGAACTTTGCGGCCGGGGTGATGCTGATTATCTTCAAGCCCTTCAAGGTGGGGGACTTCATCGAAGCGGGCGGCACGGCCGGAATCGTGGAGGACATCGGCATCTTCACGTTGGAGCTTCGGACACCGGACAACAAGAAGGTCATCGTCCCCAACGCGAAGACGACGGCGGACAACATCGTGAACTACTCCGCGAAGGAGACCCGCCGCGTGGACATGGTAATCGGTGTGAGCTACGGAGACGACCTGGACAAGGTGCGCAAGGTGCTGGAGGCCGTCCTGGCGGAGGACGAGCGCATCCTTCCCGAACCGGCGCCCGTTATCGCAGTGTTGGAGCTGGGGGACAGCAGCATAAATTTCGGGGTCCGGCCCTGGGTGAAGACGGCCGACTACTGGGGCGTCTATTGGGACACCATCGAGAAGGTGAAGAAGCGCTTCGATGCGGAGGGCATCACCATTCCCTTCCCGCAACAGGACGTTCACCTGCACCAGGTGGCCGGATAAGCGGTTTCCTTGCGGCAAGTATTACATGGGCGGCGGGGCTTCGGCTCCGCCGCTCTTCCTGTTTCCGGGGGTAGGGCGCGGGGGATTGCATTCGAGGCTCTTCTGCCGCCGGCCAAGGGAGCACCGCAGTTCGTGTTGCCCCTGCTTGCCGGGCGAGACACCTTGTACTTGAGGTGAAAAACGATGTGGCCCTATTGCCTTGCTGCACTCCTCGCGCCGTTTGCGGCGATTGGATTGCTGGGTACCGGGTTCATGTTCATCGGCTCCGGAATCGGCCGGGACCTCGCGCTTGTGTATCAGCTGCTTATTCTGGTGGTGCTTGTGCTCGGTGCGTTGTCCATTCAGCGGATTTTGGTGATTCGCCGGGTGGCCAGGGAGGCCCGATCCAAGGGGTGGGAGATTTCACGGCAGGAACTGCGACGGCTCGGCTTTCTTCTTCGCCGTCCGAGGAAGGGCACATCCCTGCCGGAGTTCTCCGAGGCCCGGGAGTCCTCCGAATACGATGAATCCCTCCCGCCATTCCTGAATCTGGTGCATTTCCTCGGAGGCGGCAGCGCCGGTGCCAATCGGCGCAAGCTGATCATGCGCCGCGGGATTCATCGCCCCGAGCGGCTGGCCGGCACGGCGCTCCTTTATGCGATGCTTGCCATGATTCTGATCGACGTCAGGCATGCTCCCCTGGTCCTTGCTGTCCCATATATCGCGTTTGGGTGGCAGTATTCGGACGTCCTTGGGGCTTTGCTTCACTTTCATGCGCCCATTCTGGTGGTCAGCCTTGTTGTTTTCTCCCGCCTGGAGGTGAACAGCACGGTTGCTGCCCGGGTGGGTGGTTTTTTATGGGGGCTCCTGGTTGGTTCCTTGATGAGCCGTCGCATCGGATTTCCGGAGATCGTTTACGACATCATTCACTATTTTCGGCTCGGAGTATTGGGGTGACAACCATCAGAGGTCGTGGGCTGGAACTCCACGTGCGACCGCTGGCAGGCTCGTCGCAGAGCATCAACGGGCTTCCATTGAATCATCAGCTTGGGTGAAACGGAAACGCCCCGGTGCCGTGTGCGGGAGCCGCATGCGGCGCAGTCCGGGGCGCGGGCAGCACGTGACAAAAGCCCGCCTCCCCCTGCCAGAGCGGGAGGAAGCGGGCGGTGCGGCTTCGATGAGCTTTGGGCTGCTGTCAGTTGCCGCTTGATTCGAAGGTGTACTCGTAGTTGTCCGGCCCGCGGGTGAGGACGTCGAGAGGGATGGGGTGCGTGTCGCCACCGAGTTCGCCGGGCATGGCGAAGAACGCACGGGCGCGGCCCACCTCGACAGGCACTGCGGTGAGCACGTTACCCGCCTGGTCCATGACCACGACGGTGTCATCGCGCTTCACGCGTTGATAGATGCCGAAGAAGTAGTTGTTTCCCTTGATGCCGCGATAGACGAACACCTCGGTGTCGGAGGCGCGATAGACGCCGTTGGGCTCTCCCATGCTGGCCAGAACGTCGGCCCGGGTGGCGCCTTCCGAGATCATGTGGCCGCGCACGGGCGAGCCGTAGCTCTGCCAGGAGTAAGCAGCGCAGCCGCTCAACGTGACGGCGGCGGCGAGAAGGCCTCCCGCCAGGACAAGGGAATGGAGCTTCATGGGTGGTGTACCTCCGCAACGGGAACAGGGATGCAGGGGGAGGCGGGCCTCCGCCTTTTCGTTCGAACCGGCGCAGGCATCCCAGCGGGCAAGGAACACTGTCAAGATGAAGGGAGCGGTTTTTTTGATGCCCGGGGATGCAGCCGGCTGGGAGGGCAAGAGCGGCCCCCCGGGGCATGCCCGTCAGGCAACTGGGTGGCTTCCTCATCCGATTGCCCGCTTTGCTGGCCGGCTGGGCGGGGTGATCCGGTGCCGGGGAACCATCCGCCAGTGCCACCGAACGACATCCACGGGCCTATCGCCCCGTCCCGTGGGGTGGACCAAGCGCCATCTGCGAGGATCAGCTCCATAAACCTATAGCTCCCGAGTCCGCAGCAGGGAGCAGGCGAAAACACCAGCGGACAGAGAAACCCTGCCCGTTTTCTGCGGGTGCATCCCGCCATTTCGAGGGAGTCTGACACGTCGTCGGATGGCCGGTGAGGCCGTGACCGCGCTCCCTCTTCGTTGCGTCGTAGCGCCGTTGCGTGCTCCTCCTTCTCATGGAACTCACGCCACGCCGCCACGGCACAACGGTGCCTGTGATGGAACCTTTCG
>SLOM01000279.1 GCA_007132505.1 Candidatus Sumerlaeota bacterium | reverse complement strand
TCCCCCTCCACTCCGCCCCACCCACCGGGGAGCAGCCCGTCCCCAGACGATCCAGCCCAAGGGCACCCCCAAAGCCCAGGAACCCCCAAACCGCCGATCCCTGAACCATGAAACCACCCCCGGAACTCGTAACAGTTGGTGAAATCCAAGGTCGTAAGGAATGGTGAGCCTTGACAACGAGGAGTGGGGGAAGGAGAGGCAGGGCGCCTGCGGGCGTCTATCCGCGTGACGGGGGCTCCCTGCCCTGTTAATCCACCAATGCCCTGACGATCAGCCCCCAGACCACATCGCAAACCTCGGTCAGGCCCGGCAGCTCCCCGGCAAGCTTCGCTTTGGTTGCGAAGGCTCTCCACTGCTGCTGCTTGGCGGGAGTGCCGTGGAAAGCCTCTGACAGGGCGGGAGGACGGCCGCCGGGCAGTTCGGTTCCTCGACGGGTGAAGGTATGGACGAGCGCCTCGCGCAGCGCCTGGAGATCAAAGTCGAACGTCCGCGCCATGAGCCAGACGTCGTAGTAGTCCTTCATCCGCGAGTTGATCTCGCCAAGCTTCACCATCGCCTCGAACTTCTCTGCCACCATTAGATAGCGTGAGTACGACCGCAGGACTGGTGGATCATCACCGAGCAGAGAAGGAAAGGCGGTCTTCTCCGGCTCGGGGATCAGCGAGTCGCCAGTGCCAACGTCGATCTGAAGAGCAATCCTCATGCTTCCCAGAAGCGCCGGTACCTTTACGCGAATACCGGCGTACGCCTCCTCCTCCCGGATCTGCTCGGCAGTGATCCTCTGTGCGTCAAAGTGGAGCCCGTCCTCCTCCACTGGGACCGACACGATCTCCCCGAAGATCTCCACCAACCTCCGGGTCTCCGGAGTGACAAGACCCATCAGGTCGAGATCCCGTGTTGGCCGTGGCAGATCTATACCCCAGGTCAGGAAAACCATGGCTCCCTTGAGGATGAACGAATCTGCGTGCGATGAGCGGGTGAGCCGGTACAGGAGTCGTTCGATCGCGTAGCGTTGGACCAACAGGTCGAAGGGGCGCTGCTGCTGGTTTGCCAGATTGAGCAGGCGGGCACGCACCGAGGTGGCCTTGGCTCTCTTCGCACTGCTGCTCATGAGACGATCGCCTCGACGTAGGGGCGCATGACCGTCTGGACGCGATCGGCGCGGGCGCACTCCATCAGCTCATCAATCGTGAACTTCCTCTCGCGCCAGCCCTCGCGGAGCGCCTCCAGGGCGACATCCAGCCCGACCTTCGAGCGGAAACGGAAGCAGTCGGCCACGGTTTTCGCAGGGGAGAAGACGCGGATCGTGTGACGGGCTCCCCGCCGGCCTCCAGCACCCGTGGCGGCGACCTTGTGCTCCTCCACGCCATGTTCGTAGGCCGCGCCGGACATCCTCACGATCCGGACAGGGACGTCTTCGACTGAGAGCCTCCACTTGTGGTCAACTGCCAGCCAGACTTCGTAACCGATCTGGGTCGTGAAGCCGTGAAATTCCAGCGCGGAGATCAGGCAGACCACGCCGCGCGGCACACGGGTGGTGGCCTGGATCAGGGAGAACGCCTCCGCCGGCTCCCGGTCCGACAGAGTGTAGAGGCCGCGCCCGGCCTTGATCAGGAGCCCGCGCCCCACCAGGTGGCGAAGATAGGGGCTAGCATCCCGGACGCTGTCCACGTCGCGAGGGCGGACGACTCCCCGCTCCCGGGCAAGCTTGAGGATTTTTTCAGTGATGGCACTCATGTTCAGTTTCCCCATGCCATTCCGTCTGATGGTATGATGAAACTAAACGCCTCGGTGAATGCAAGGAGAGAGTGCCGGGCCCAGCGGGATCAGCCGGAAGGCCTTGCCCTCTTCCAATCCACCCCTGAGCGTCCAATCAGACGCAGCAATCAAAACATAGGGGGGCCCCGGCCATGAACGCCTTCTCCCTTCGTCGACCCCTGTGGAGCCGCAACCGCCACTCCGCCCTCCAGGCGGGCCCGCTCGCCCTGCTTCCGCTCCTCCTCACCCTGCTGCTCCCGGCAGGGCCCGCGGGGGCCGTCGAGGTGGTGGACACGCCGGTCTGGACGATCGGGTTGGGAAGCTTGGAGGCCGCAACCTATTCACCCGATGGGTCGAGCATTGCGACTGCGGGCGGCCGTGGTGTAGTCCTCTGGGATGCCGAAACGGGCGAGATGGTGCGCATCATCGAATCACCCAGTTTGGTCGTCTCCGTGGCCTTTTCGCCGGACGGGACGCATGTGCTCACAGGAAGCTGGGACGGCGTCGCCCAGCTTTGGGACACTACCACAGGAGCCGCGATCCGCCGTTTCGAAGGGCATACACGCGGGGTCCACTCTGTGGCGTTCTCCTGGGATGGTAAGCGGGCACTGACGGGGAGCTGGGACGGCACGACGCGGCTTTGGGAACTCTGAATTGCGCGGCATCTCTCCGCCGAATAGCTACCCCGACCTGCCTCATGCTCCCGCAAATTCAGGCGGTGCGGCGACTGTCCAGCGCCTTTGTGATTTCGATGCCCCAGCCTAATCGGTTGAACTCGGCCTTGGCGAGGCGCAGGACTGGCGAGCAGGTGCAGCACCGCTGGAGCGTTGCGCCTCTCGGTTTCGGCGCTTGGCGAGGTGGGGGTGGCGGAGGCCAAGTGGCGTACATTCCGGTGTGATTCCCGAAAGGGTGACTATACGATGACTTGCAGACACGCTTTCACGGCAAGCCTGGCGCTGCTCCTCTCCCTAGGGCTGGCCGCGGCTGAGGAACCTGTTCAAGCGGCATCAGCTGAGGCAACTGGCCCGACGGTGGAAGAGGAATCGGTCGAAGAGGGGAGGCCCGCCCGCGGGTTTGTCCTCCCCTGGACGCCGCTCCAGCTTGGGGTTGCCGGCAACTGGCAGATCTTCCGCAAGGACACACCGGTGAGGGGGCTTCGCCTTGGCCTGCTGTCCGACGACACGAAGGACGTGGCGGGGATTTCCCTGGCCGGTGTGGTGAGCCGCTCCGAACGGCGCGGGGGCATCGAGGCCGCGCCTGTGGCCCATGGCGGCCGGCTGCGTGGCCTTTCGCTCGCGGGGGTGAGCTTGGCCAAGGCGGAAGATGGCTCCGGCCCCGCCGTGCGCGGCTTTCAGGCGAGTGTTGCCTACAACAGAGCGAAGGGTGACACTCAGGGGCTCCAGCTCTCATCAGGGGTGAACCGCACGGCTGGCGACCTGACCGGCCCGCAGGTTGGGGGCCTGGTCAGCACAACCGCTGGCGACCTTACCGGCCTGCAAGTTGGAGGGTTGGTCAGCACGACTGCTCGGAACCTTTCCGGCCCGCAGGTTGGGGGTTTGGTCAGTACAACTGCCGGGAACCTGACCGGTCTACAGATTGGGGGGGCTGGCCAGCACAACTGCCGGTGACCTGGCCGGCCTGCAGGTTGGGGGTCTGGCTAACACAACTGCCGGCGATCTGAGCGGCCCGCAGGTTGGGGGCTTGGTCAGCACAACCGCTGGCGACCTTACCGGCCTGCAAGTTGGAGGGTTGGTCAGCACAACTGCCGGTGACCTGGCCGGCCTGCAGTTGGGGGGACTGGCCAGCACAACTGCTGGCGATCTGACCGGCCTCCAGATTGGGGGGCTGGCGGGCGGAGCCAGAAAAGCAAGGGGCGTTCAGCTCGCCGGGTTCTTCACCGCCGCCGAGGAGGTGTCGGGTGCCCAAGTGAGTCTGG